>JBAXOR010000267.1:0-2216 GCA_037133155.1 Chrysiogenales bacterium
TGCAATGAAAGATATTATATGCCGTGCGAAATCACCTGGTTACTCAAATCCCTCAATTTTAAAACCATTGATATATTTGCATCAAAATTAGGGGCATTCAGCAGAAATGACAAGTTGTCCACTGAAGATTTTGAAATGCTGGTGATCGCGGAGAAGCAATCGATTTGATGCTTGTGAAAGTTTATAAGATGGAGGTATTATGAACCTGATAGGAAAAACAACGATCAACCCGGTTTTGTTTTTCACTGGGAAGATGTCGGGCTATTTCACCTGGCTTGTTTTCTTTATGGAGATTTTCAATCATCCTATTTTGAACATCCTGGGTCCGGGATCATTTTTTCTGCATTATTTTAGCTTACTATTGTGTGGTGCAGGATTACTTATTGTCGTCACCAGCCTTTTTCACTTGGGGAGTTCAACCAGATTGGGTCTTCCCAGTGAGCACACCAAGTTCAAATCCAAGGGTATATACCGCTATAGCAGGAATCCGATGTATCTGGGATTTAACCTGCTCACCCTGGCGGCGATCCTATTTACATTGAATCTTGTAATTCTGTTATTGGGCGTATACAGCATCACCATTTACCATTTCATTATAATCAGCGAAGAAAGATTTTTAGAGACCAGATTTGGCACCGAATATATTGAGTACAAAAAAAAGACCAGGAGGTACATTTAGGGGATGATATACTAAAATGACTGAGTTGAGCACTTCGACTGTATCAATGGTAGTTACAAGATGACCAAATACAAATACCATCACCTGGGTATTCCAACTAATAATTCCATGGCAGGAGAAAAATATTTAAAGGATTACAAAGTTTATCATTGCGGTTACGAAAACAGTGAATATGGAATCGAGTGGATGCGCTATGAAGCTGATTGCCCGCTGCCGGAAATAGTGAAAATAATTCCCCACATTGCTTTTGAAGTTGATGACATTTATGCCGCAATAAAGGGCAAGAAGGTGATTATTGAACCCAACAGTCCTTCCCTAGGAGCCCTGGTAGCCTTTATAGAAGAAAATGGAGCGCCTATTGAGTTTATTCAAATAGCTAAAAACGGCGATGAAATTTCTTGAAATTCTCCAATTTTGAAAAAGAGTAATGAGCGCCAATAACACAATAATAAGGTATTTTCTCATTATAGTGGGAGTTCTTTGTGTGCTACTGGGCGTGGCGTGGATATTTCTGCCTTTGCTGCCGGATACCCCTTTTAGTCTCCTGGTCGCGGCCTGCTTTTTTCACAGCTCCAAGCCTCTATATGCCTGGCTGATCAACCATAAATTCTTTGGCAAAAGAATTCTATACTATCGTGTTTATAAAGCGATTTCGCTTGGTTCCAAATTGCTGTCACTGGTTTTGTTATGGCTGACGATCGGCTATTCCGCGTTCTTTGTCGTGAAAATATTCTGGCTTAAAATTACCCTTTTTTTAATCGCCGCCGGGGTAAGCGTGCACTTGATCAGTTTTCGCACCCTTAGCAAAAAGATGATAGAGGATATTGAAAAGGAAAAAGGGGAATAATCAGCTGCCGTTGTTTTCACAAATCTGTACGCTGGGGCATTGTGCGATGTTGCGCTCCCATTGCAGGGTGGTGTGGGTGATTTTAAAGCGCTCGTGCAGCTCGCGGCTGGCCAGGGCTATCACAGCATCGTCATCGGCAGAGGCAATTTTGACCAAGTGGGCAGTCAAGGCGGCCTCGCTCGTGCTCAGGCCCCAGATGTGCAGGTCGTGAACGGCGCTGACGCCCGGGAGGGTTTGCAGGAAGGCTTCAACAGCCCCGCGGTCGATGCCTGCGGGAACCGCATCCAGGGCCAGGTTGACCGCTTCATGTAAAAGTCCCCAGGTGCCGGCTAAAATCGCTGCGGCAATTAACAAGCTCAGGACTGGATCAAGCCAAAGCCAGCCGCTTAATAAAATGGCCACGCCGGCCATGGCGACACCGGCAGAAACAATGGCATCGGCTGCCATGTGCAGAAAAGCACCGCGGATGTTGAGATCACTTTTGCGCCCGGACTTGAATAGCAGAGCCGTGATGGTGTTGATGATCATGCCGATGATTGCCACGACAATGACGGTTTTGCCGGCCACCGGCAGGGCGGGTTGTTGAGCTATCAGGACGTGAAGGATTTCCGCGACGTGGATCCGACGGACAATAACTTCCATGGCACGTTTGTCGCCGGCATCATGGGCCGTTTGTACCTCGAATCGCCG
>JBAXOR010000268.1:0-2215 GCA_037133155.1 Chrysiogenales bacterium
CAAAGAATTTTTTTTAGCGGCTTTGCGAATTTCAGTGATCGCAGAAAAAAAATAGCCGATATGGGCGGTGAAATCCCGGCCGGAGTGATCTTTCATGGCGGCCGCCACTTCGATGATCTCGCCCAGGGGGGAAGTGAAGGTTTTTACAGCCTGGAACTCATTTTCCAGCGGCAGATAACCTTCATATTTCGAAGCGGCATGACGCAGGAGGCCCGAGCGCTTGATGGCCACGTAAACCACCTGGTCGTTGGCGAATATCTCGTCCATAAATCTGACCAAATAGTCTTCTCCTTTTTCCAGGAGGTAACCCGCGGCTTTGCCCAGCACTTTTTCGATAGTCTTGCCTTCCGATACGGCCAATTCCAGTGTACTGGACTCAACTGCCCGACGGTTGCTCAAATTCAGTACATAAAAAATGCCAATGCTGAAAATACTCAAAGCAAAAAGGATGGCGATGTATTTAGCGGTTATTTTCACTTTTTGCCGCGGCCTCCAGTTCCATTGCGGTTCCCGTGCCCGCCGCCTTTCCGGCTCCACAGCGGGAAGCCTTTGCTGTCACGCAGGGCGATCCGTTCGCCCTGCAGGGAAATTTCCTGGGCAATCAGGTAAAACGTCCCGGCGGCGGTTGGCAGCAGCGAGCCGCGGATGCGGATCTTCATGCCCACGACGATGTCGCTTACGAAGAACCACTGCGGGCAGACTTCGACCCGGAAAAGGCGCTGGTCGTCACTCTGGACGGAGAGCATCAGGAATGCGGATCTTTTCCCGTAAACTTCTTCAACGGCGATGTTCAGCACTTGGCCCTGGATAGCGGTCAGCGTTTTGTGATTGAAATAATGGAAGGGGGGAGCCTGGGCCGGCAGTGTAGTCGCGTTCCATAAAAATAACCACAAGTATATCAATTTCATTGGTTTCATTACTTTTTAATCAGCATAATTCAATCCGTATGTATTGTAAAGAAGTTTTTAAAAATGACGCTCATGGGTATTCTACTACAACTGACGTTTTTCAAGTCATTTTTTTGCATGCAGCTCCACATTCACCGCAGGCGATGCAGTTAGCGGCGTCGATCATTGCTCCCTGGCCGCGCTGCGGCCGGATCGCCGTTGCCGGACAGCGGGACAGGCAGGAATTGCACCCGCTGCAAGTCTGGTCAATCTTCATTTTCAGGTGGAAGAAACCCAAGCGATTAATGATCCCGGCCGCGGCGCCAAACGGGCAGACGTAGCGGCAGAAAGGGCGATAAAAAAACAGCGAAGAAATCAGCACCAACCCGCCGAAAAGCAGCAGGAATGTCGACCCCTCCAGGTTAAATAAAGCCTTGAACGGGTCGAGCTTCAGGAAAAGTTTTTGCCGGTAAATAAGCGGCCAGAGGATGATCAGGATCAGCAGCGCATATTTGATTTTTTGCAGCCAGCGGTCAAGCAGTGGCGGGGCTTGTATCTGCAAGCGGGAGCGAAAAAGAAATTCCTGGACTGCCCCCTTGTGACATATCCAGCCGCAAAAGAGGAACTGCCAGAAGCACGTGCTCCGATACCAAAAGCCATACTGCATTCTCCTGATGCCTTCGAAAATGCACCGCCAACAATTGAGTTATTTCCGGAAGCTGTATCTGTTTTACCAAACGCAGCAGCATTTAGTCCGCTTGCAATTGTACTCAATCCTGAGGCAAAGGTATTAATATTAGTTGCTGAAGTGCGTTCACCAATAGCTATTGAATAATAACCGCTTGCGCTCGAAAGAGAACCCATAGAAGTCGAATTATCACCGCTTGCTGTTGTACCGTAACCAGAAGCAAAAGAACCATCACCACTTGCGACGTTACTATTACCCATTGTAAATGAACGCACCCCACTTGCTAGAGTATGAGCACCTGTTGCGAAAGAATTAAGACCTTTAGCTTTAGTGCTAATACCAAATGCAACAGAAAAATCTCCACTTGCACTATCAGCATTACCATGAACAAAGCTATTCCAACCATTTGCAACTGAACTCCAACCAAATGCAGCAGAGCAAAAATTACTGGCAGTTGTTCCTTTCCCGGTGCTGAATGAATTTTCGCCTGATGCAGTTGTCCATAGTCCACTTGCTGTAGAATAATTTCCACTTGCAATATTACCGTGCCCCAAAGCTACTGCCGAAATTCCTGATGCAACAGAACTACCTATAGCTGTTGAACCCCAACCTGTTGCATAGCTATAAATTCCAATTGCTA
>JBAXOR010000269.1:0-2205 GCA_037133155.1 Chrysiogenales bacterium
CAAAATCGACGCAAGTATTGAACCGAAATGCATCTTCTGGGATGAATATCAAAACCATGACCGGGCTTCAATCCTGTCTGAAATCATCCGCACCGGCGTTCCGATTTTGTGATATTGGTTCAGGGTATTTTTTTCCATTTTTGCAGCCCCGACGGAAAAATGATACAATAAATTTCTCAAGATGGATGAACCAGCGTAACAAATATTATCACATTTTCATAGCGCCGCATCTTGATCGCAATAGCTCTTGTTAAGGAGGCGATCGGTATGGCAAAAGAAAAAAAATCGGTAACCATCCAACTGGTAGACATATTTCCAGATAATCCTGAAAAAGAGAGAGTCGATTTCGGTTATACGGATTATGCCAAAACAATAGCTGGTATCATCGCCAATCCAAAAAACGAAACGCCTTTGGTGATCGGTGTCTATGGAGCCTGGGGCAGCGGCAAGACAACGCTGATGCTGGAGGTGCAACGCTTGCTGCAGAGTGAGCTGATCGTATTGCCCAATAATAAAGTGGAAACACCGCCATTTGCAGATACCCCGTATACGAAAGAAAAATCCAGGAAAATGAAAACAGTCTGGTTCCAGGCCTGGAAATACAAGGGCGAGGATGAAATACTGACGGCGCTGATCAACGAGATTGTCCGGACGATGAAGTCCGATAGCTGGTGGGCTGGAGCCAAGGCGGAATTGGAAAAGACAATCACGGCCAATAAAGATTCGTCGTTGTTGAGCCGGGTCCTAAACACCATCCTAGGCAGCGATATCTTGAGTGACTTGAAAACGTCGAATTTTAAAGACAAAGCTGGTTTCTATGATAAGTTTTTGGAGATTTTCGACCGCCTGGTCTGGTGTTATCTGACCCGGACCGGTTTTTCGTTAACAGAAAAGCTTGAATTTGACAGCAAGAAAGCGGTGTTGGCCGTATTCATCGACGATCTCGACCGCTGTCCGAAAGAAAAAATCCTACCGGTATTGGAAACGATCAAGCTGTTTCTGGATCATCGCTGCTGTGTCTTTATTATCGGCGCCGCCCGCGATATCATCGAGGCGGCGATCGGCCAGCAGTACCAGAAGGAAGCCGGCAAGTTCATGGAAAAGATTATCCAGGTCGGTTTCGATCTGCCGCCGATTCCCGAGCCCGACTTGCAAGGCTGGCTGGGAAATATGGCTATCGAGAACCGGGATAAGATCATCGCCATGCTGCCGGTGCTGGCCCCGGCCTTCGAGCAGAACCCGCGCCGCTTCAAGCGTTTCCTTAACGATTTGAACCTGACCTTCGGCATTTTTAAAAACAAGAACTTGACCATTGACCTAACATCGATTTTCCATTTGAAATTGATCGAATACCTCTATCCCAATCTGGCTGCCGAGATCAAGGGCAATCCGGAACATTTTTTCTCCTTGCAGGAATACATGAAGAAAGCGGCCGCTTCGGTTGCTGATAAAAAATTCGCAGAAATTAGCGAAGATGTATTAAGGGATATTCCTCAACATTGGTATGTTTATGTGCGTGATTCAATGTTGCGGAAAATATTTGCCGAGTTGAAATGTACAATAGAAGAATTACGGCATTGGGGCACCTACAGTGCGATATTTAGGGGAGATACAGGCGTTAAGCCTCTGGAAAAATCCAAAGGAGTCGATGATTTCGATGTTTGGGTAAAAATTCCGGCCGGGGATTTTCTTTATCAGGACAAGCAAACGCTAAAAATCGAAAAGGCGTTCGAAATAGGCATCTACCCGGTCACGAACGCGCAATTCGCCAGGTTCATCGCTGCCAATGGTTACCGCGACGAATCGTGCTGGAGCCAGGAAGGATGGCAATGGCAGAAGGGATCAGGGAAGAACAAGCCCTACAATTGGGAGAAAGAGGATTACAACCAATCAGATTATCCGGTAATCGGGATTTGTTGGTACGAAGCGGAAGCCTACTGCAACTGGTTGACCCGAAGTCAGAAAGACGGCCATACCTACCGCTTGCCGAAGGAGGAGGAGTGGGAGCGGGCGGCGTGTAGCACCGATGGGCAGGCATATCCCTGGGGAAATGATTGGGACAAGGAAAAATGCAATTCCAGCGAAGCCAAGATCGACCATCCCACCACGGTCACCAGGTATCCCGAAGGCCGCAGCCCGGCCGGCTGTTACGACATGGCCGGGCACGTTTGGGAATGGACCACAAGCAAGTTCGACGAGAAAACG
>JBAXOR010000270.1:0-2198 GCA_037133155.1 Chrysiogenales bacterium
GGGTTGAAACGCCTTTTCATAAGCCTACCATTACCGCTGTTCGGCCTTTCCAAATTATTTTTAACCCTGATCAGCGGCTTTCCCCGGCAGTTGGTGGCACCATTGGTGGAAAGCCTGGAATATTCGTTGGTGGCCAGAGACATGAGTTTTCAACAGCAGGCCGGTATTCCCGGGGAATCACTGGAGCAGGCCGTGCGGACATCAATGACCGAGGAAATAAAAGGTGAAAGCTTTCAGACTCTCCACACGGCCTTGGCGCGCTCAAAACACCGCATCCCGAACTCCAATAAAAACACTGTCCGTTCGCTGCAAAGGATTTCACTGCCACCGGGAAAAACGGCCCGCTGGTTGGCCCTGGAATTCACATCCTGGCTGCCGCGTTTTTTTCATATCCTGCTTCGCGCCGATACCGACAGCGCCGGCAACCTGACCATCAGCAGCCGTTTTTTAAAAATTTCATTACTGGAATTGCGTTTTGCCCGCGAACGCAGCGCCGCTTCCGAGCGCCAGCTTTTTTACATCAGCGGCGGCATCCTGGCTAAAAAAATCGACCTGCCCAGCCGGCGGCCGCGCCTTGAGTTTCGCGAGGTTCTCAATGGCAGCGCAGCTCTAGTGGCCATTCACGACTACCGGCCCACCATTCCCTGGCCGCTGTATAACCTGACCCAGGCCAGAGCCCACCTCTGGGTAATGAAAAATTTCGCCCACATGATTGTAAATAATAAATAATGGCTGAAAAATTGTTTGTTTTTTATTGTGCATGAGTATATCATTGTTAGTAAGAGCTGGCGCCAGGAGGAAAAGATGGAACAAAGAACAGAAAAACGGTTGAATCATTGCCTGGAATTGGCATTTGGCAATCAAGAAGCCTCAACTACCGGGTGGACGCGGAATATTTCCCGGCACGGCATGCTGCTTAGCTCCGAAAGCCTGGTTATCCCGGTTAAAAATGGAATCCAAGTATCTCTGAAAATAGGAGGCGACACCATTGCCTTAAACGGAGTGATTTGCTGGAACAACGAATTCCAGGAGGCATGGGTTTTGCCAGAAAAACAAATGGGCTTGTTCATCAATGAGCCGCCGCCAAAATACTGCGATTACATATCCCGCCTGGGCTGATGTTTATGAAGTCAAGCTGAAATCAACGCCGCAGAATCAGTTGCATTTTCCCGGGCGGATTTTGGGGAATTAAATAAAACACTTCCTATCGACCTAAAAATAATATATAATCCCAACTTAGCGGCCCGATTCCTGGAGATTCACAATGGAAAAACGGATTGAAAAACGATTGCATCATTCTATGGAGCTTATTTACGGCGACAATGACACTTTCAGCCCTGGCCGGACACGCAATATTTCCAGCCACGGGGTACTGATCCATGCTGAATACCAGCTTTTCCCAATTAACCGTGAAGTTAAAATTATATTGACCATCGACAGCGAACCTGTCAGCCTGCAGGGCATTGTCTGTTGGAACAGCGAATACACCGGGCTGGAAGCCATGATTGAAAAACAGTTGGGCATATTCATCCCGGCCCCCCCACCCCAATACATCGATTACATCAACAATTTGAACTGATTGCTTCCTTCTTCTATTAAGCCATGACCGGCTATTATAACGACAAATTGGCCGCCGAGCGACTGCGCCAATGCTATGGCTTGGCCCCGGAACGAACCAGAAAATATCTGCAAGCAGAACTCGACTTCACCCTGAGCCAAATTAAACCGGGCGATATCGTGCTCGACTTGGGCTGTGGCTATGGCCGCACTTTGCCGACCCTGGCCGCCAAAGCCGGATCAGTGATCGGAATCGATAATGCCGAGGCCAGCATCGCCATGGCCAGACAAGCAGCCAAAGACATCCCCAATATCGTTGTCAAAGAAATGGATGCTGCCCGCTTGCTTTTCGCCACGAATCTGTTTGATGTGGTGATCTGCAATCAAAATGGCATTTCAGCCTTTCACTGCGATCAGAAGAATTTACTCCAAGAGGCGCTGCGCGTAACCAAGCCCGGCGGTTTGGCCTTGTTTTCCACCTATGCCAAAAAATTTTGGGAGTATCGCCTGGAATGGTTCAAGCTGCAGGCGGCGGCGGGATTGCTGGGCGAAATCGATTGGGAAAAAACCAAAGACGGGATCATCATCTGCCATGATGGCTTCACAGCCTCAACTGTCAGCCCGGAGCAGTTCTTGCAATT
>JBAXOR010000271.1:0-2189 GCA_037133155.1 Chrysiogenales bacterium
CTGAAATCCGACGATCAAACTGCATGGGAATTTATTTTCGAGGGAGTTTTGTTTACGGCTCTGCCTGGAAGCGGGATCCGCTACACTCCCCAAACCAGGGAATTGATTCTGGAAAACGGGGAATTTTACTGGGAAAAAAAGCTGGGCCGGCAAAATACTGAAATTTCGCTTCTCAAATCGGGCAACATTTTCCGGCTATCTTTTTCCGGGAGAATACGTCTGAGAGATAAATTTCTGGAGATTTGGAATTATTCCGGTCAAGTTGATCTTGACTATAATGGCAAAACTTTTCATCTGCAGGAATTGCAATATCTAAAAACCGGGGGTGACGGCAAATTTTCACCGGTCAGTCTCTTTCCGCCACCGCCGTCTATCTCGCCCGAAAACGAAAGAATTGCTTTGATCAATCCCGGCGATACCATCATCCAGTTTAAATGGAAAAATGTTCGCGGGGCCGTTAATTACTTGTTGAAAATCTATTCATCGCCTTTAAGAGACAATATTCTTTCCAGCAAAGTGGTTGCCGGTAATTCCATAATGTTGGATATATTGCCTTTTATTGAGTACACTGAACTTTTCTGGGAAGTGTCCGCTTTTGATGAAGCCAGGAATATTGAATCGCTTCCGGCCCGGATGGGAGTGATAAAAATCAGCAGTTCAATGCTGAGAAAGGGCATGCTGTCACAGCCGCCAAAAATCGAAGTCAGTTCACTTTCGGTCAGCGGCAACATGGTATTGATCAAAGGCAGCGCTGATCCCGATGCTCAGCTTTCGATTGAAGGTATTTTTATTAAATTGGACAATGATGGGAAATTTATTCACACCATTTCCTACATAAGCACAGGAATTAAGGGTATTGTTTTTAAGGCAACAGCCCCATCAGGTTTGGAAACGGTTTTAAAAAAACAAGTGACCATTTTTGATGAATAAAAGGGAACCTTACCGGAATGTGTAAAGGAGTATGAGCATGGGGATATTTAGAAATATTTATGACTATTTTTCTGCCGATCTAGCCATTGATCTGGGCACGGCCAATACCCTGGTTTATATCAAAGGCAAAGGAATTGTCCTGCGCGAGCCTTCAATGGTGGTGGTCGATGACAAAACCGGAAAGATCATGGCGGTCGGAGCTGAAGCTAAAGCCATGCTGGGCAAAACTCCGGCCAATATGCGGATCATCAGGCCCATGAGAGATGGCGTAATTGCCGATTTTGATACCACGGAGAAAATGCTGCAGTATTTCATTAAAAGGATGAGGACCGGGAATCAGTTCTTGAAGCCGCGTATAGTTATCGGCATTCCTTCAGAAATTACGCAGGTAGAGCGGCGGGCTGTGCGTGATGCCGCCTTGCGGTCCCGGGCCAATGAAGTTTTTCTGATTGAGCAGGCCATGGCTGCCGCCATTGGTGCCGATCTGCCGATCACCGAGCCCGGAGGAAACATGATCGTGGATATCGGCGGTGGGACTACGGATGTCGCTGTTATCTCCCTTTCCGGTATTGTCGTGGCCAAAACGATTCGTATCGCCAGCAATGAAATGGATGAAGCGATTGTCCAATATATCAAAAAGAAATATAACATGCTGATCGGTGAACGAACCGCCGAACAAATCAAGATAAAGATCGGATCGGCCTATCCATTGGATGAACCTCTGGAAATGGAAATCAAGGGCAGAGATTTGGCGCAAGGCATTCCCAGGACCCTGAATATCAACGACAGTGAAATCCGTGAAGCTTTGGAAGGAGTGGTGCAAGCGCTGATTGAAGTTGTTAAAAACACCCTTGAACGAACCCCGCCCGAATTATCGGCCGATATCGTTGATCGCGGTATCATCCTTTGCGGAGGCGGGGCGTTGCTTAAAAACCTTGATAAACGGTATAGGGAGGAAACGTCATTGCCGATTTTTATCGCCGATGATCCATTGTCTTCCGTGGTTTTAGGGGCCGGAAAAGTATTGGAAAATTTGCCGCTTCTGGAAAAAATCGGCAATGCCATTTAATCCCGGGAAAAACGAACTTAGCGCTGAAAAAAAATCAGCAGTTCTGGTATTGATATTGTTCATCAATTTGATTATGATTTCTTCCCAGATTGTTCTGAAAAACAGGCGTTCACTCCTGCAAACTGTAATTGCCAATATGATTGCTCCGTTGCAAATCACATTCCAGAAATCATCCAATTTTGTTTCTGCC
>JBAXOR010000272.1:0-2188 GCA_037133155.1 Chrysiogenales bacterium
CGCCGCGGGGCAGCAACAAAGCTTCGGCGACATCGCTCAGTTCCAGGCGGATGTGGAGGGTCTGGCCGCGGCGGATGCCCGGCGCCTGGCGGCCGGGAAATTCGAGATCGACCGAGAACTTCCCGTCCCTGACTTCGGGATAAACGCGGCTGACTTGCATGCGGTAGGTGCCGCCGGAAAGCTCGAACTGCCCGGGTTTGCCTTTCTGGATGCGGTCAATGTAGAATTCGTCGATCGCGGCCCGGGCTTTGAAACCTTCCGGGGCGTCGATCTGTCCCAGCCGTTCGCCCGGCGATTTGGATTGTCCAGGTTCGGCTATCAGGGAGGTCAAAGTACCGGTGATCGGGGCGCGCAGGGTCAGGTTGTCCAGCTTGCCTTTGGCGATCCGGAGATTTTCCTCCATGCGCTTGACCGCGTCTTCCAGCTGCACGATCTGCTGCTGGCGGTAGTCCAGGTCTTTTGCCTGTGATTCGGCCGCCAACCGGCGTTTGTTTTGCGTCATAGCGTATTCGTCGCGCGTGTCTTCGAAGTCGTGACGGGAAACGAGTTTTTCATTGTATAGCGATTGGTAGCTCTCGAATTTTCGTTTTTGTTTTTCCACCTGGAAATCGAGATCGGCCAGATCCCGTTCCAGCGCCAATCGGCTTTGCTCGAAAAGCAGGCGGGTATTGCGCAGGTTATTGATCTGCTGGAAAAGTTCGGCTTCGCGGTACATGATGTCCATTAGCAGTGATGTATTGGAAAGCTTGAGGATTTTATCCCCCTGCTTTACCGTTGCACCGGCCTCGATGTAGATTTTTTCCACCAGTCCGCCTTCTTCGACATCCAGAAATATGGTTTGCACGGGCAACACTTCGCCCATGACCGGGATGAACTCCTGGAAGGGGCCGCGCTGGACAATGGAAACCGTTAATTTTTCTGTTTCGACATTGAGGGTCGAGCGGTTGGTTTGAAAGACCAACAGGTATAGAACTAGTAGAATGAATGTTCCGGCCGCCGCGTAGGTGACGATCCGCCGGGGAGGCCATTTCTTCTTTTTTATGATTTGATCCATACTCATGGGTTACCTCATAAAATGTTAATGCAACTTTAATGCCAAGTTTACAATAAAGAGGGGCGTGAAGCCGGGGAATGTCCCTGGGCTTGGTAAATGCCATTCATGACTTTATCGCTCTGCGCTTTTTTCTGCACAAGTGAGTGTCCGGATTGTCCGCTGGCGGGACAATAACTGTCCGTTTCCGGACAGTAACCGGTGCACTCAATTTGACTATTCCAAGCGCAAGATTTTCCTTTCTGCCAGCAAACGGTTTTAATAAAGTAAATATTCATCCCTATTCGAAACGCAGACTTTCAATCGGGTTGGCTGTTGCCGTTTTCACGGCTTGATAACTCACTGTCAGCAAGGCAATCATTAATGCAAAAAACCCGGACATTAGAAACGGCCATATCGTCAGGTCAATCTTGTAAGCAAAATTTTGCAGCCATTTATTCATGGCATAAAAGGCAATGGGCCAGGCGATGATATTGGCAATGATCACCCATTTGGTAAAATCTTTGGCAAATAGTATTAATATTTGCAAAATGGATGCGCCGAGCACTTTGCGAACGCCGATTTCTTTTGTACGGCTTTTCATCATAATTAATCCCAGGCCAAAAAGTCCCATGCAGGCAATAAAAATTGCCAGGGCTGTAAAATATCCCATTAAGCGGAAAGTATTTTTGTCCTTTTGATAGAGAGCCTCAAGCTTATTATCCAAAAAATGAAATTCGAATATCATATCCGGATAAAAACTATTGCAGACAGCTATAAGTTTATTGATGGTGTCTTTGGGGTTTGCGGGATTAACTTTAACCATGAGTTGGTGACATTGTCTGTAAAAAATAACAAATACCGTGGGACGGATGGTCTCATAAAGCGACTCAAAGTGAAAATCCTTAACAACGCCGATGATTTTTCTTTTCGATTTCGGCCAACTGCAGTCAACCGACTGCCCAATCGGATTTCCTTTTAACTCCAATTTTTTCACGGCTGCTTCATTCAGGATCAAAACTTCATCTGCATCGGTTTTAAGCTTGCTTGAGAAAAGGCGGCCTTGAGAAGCTTTTATGCCCAGTATTTCAAAATAATCGTCATGCACATGAACAAACGGCAATTCTATCGACTTGGTTTGTCCTTGAGGTATCAATG
>JBAXOR010000273.1:0-2188 GCA_037133155.1 Chrysiogenales bacterium
TGTGAGTCATATGCACTTCGCAGCCGCGCAGTGCGGGAAGTTTTTCAACCGCGGCCTGGGCAGCCGGATTCGCCGAGGCGCTGATGCCCAGGGCGATCAAAGTTTCATCCAAATCCAAACTGACTTCCTTACCCTGCAAAATATCCTTTTTCAAGCGGCCCAACGATTCGGTGATGCTTGGCGGCATCAGGTGCATGCTGTCCGGGATGCCAGCTAAATATTTAGCTGCATTTAGGATCAGGCTGGAGGAAGCATGCAGCAAAGGCGAATTTTTGCCGGTAATAATGGCGCTGTCACGGAGTTCAATGGCCGCGCCACAAAATATCCCGGCGTGGCCTTTGCCGCAGGCCTGGGCGGCCTGGGCCGCCTGGCGAGCCGGCACGACCACTTTTCGGCTCTCTTCGTTCACCTGCAAATCCTCCATTAAAAGCCGCAGGCGCTCCACTGTGTCTTTATCGCTAACCCCCATGGCGTATTCGCAGAGGTGACGGAAATAACGGCGGATGATCTCCTGGGTGGCCGCGGCGCGCACCACGGAGTCATTGCTGATGCCGAAACCGGCGCGGTTAACTCCCATATCGGTGGGGGAATGGTAAACCAGCGGGTTCTCGGTGATCTTTTCCAGAATACGCCTGACCAGCGGAAAGGTCTCGATGTCGCGGTTGTAGTTAACGGTCTTGATGTTGTACGCATCCAGGTGGAAATGGTCGAGCAGGTTAACATCTTTCAAATCGGCCGTGGCCGCCTCGTAGGCGATGTTGACCGGATGGTTGAGGGGCAGGTTCCAGATCGGGAAGGTTTCAAACTTGGCATAACCGGAATGGTTGCCGCGCTGGTGGTCATGGTATAACTGTGACAAACATGTAGCCAGTTTGCCGCTGCCGGGACCGGGGCCGGTGACGACCACGATCGGTTTTTGGGTTTCGATATATTCATTGGCCCCGTAGCCTTCGCTGCTGACGATGGTATCGATTTCGGTCGGGTAGCCTTTGGTGAACCGATGGGTGTAGACTTTAACGTTGCGGCGCTCCAACTTGTTTTTGAAAACCCGGGCGGCGAATTGATTTTCGAAACGGGTGATCACCACGGCCCGCAGCGCGATGCCCCATGCGCTTAAGTCATCGATCAGTTTCAGGGCGTCAGCATCGTAGGTGATGCCGAAATCGGCGCGGATCTTTTTCCTTTCAATGTCGCCGGCGTAGATGCAAAGGATCACATCGGTTTTGTCCTTGAGTTGCTGCAGCAGGCGCATTTTGACGTTGGGATCGAAACCGGGCAAGACCCTGGCGGCGTGATAATCATAGAGCAGCTTGCCGCCAAACTCCAGGTAGAGCTTGTTGTTGAAGGAATTGACCCGTTCAAGGATGGCCGCTGTCTGTTCGCGCAGGTATTTTTCGTTGTCAAAACCTATTTGTTTGGCCATGCATAGTCTCCTAACCCAAAAGAGCTGCGAAGTCCCCTGCCCGAGGGGATAAGAGCCTTAGATAACAAATTTTCCTTGCTAAAAGCGCAGAAAATTTATTATAAGGCCCTAACAAATTTTAGAATTTGCTATAAGGCTCTAAAGCAGAAATTGATTTAAAACCGGTGGCTTATTTATCCAGTTGGATGGCCTGGGAAAAAAGCTTTACCATGTTTTCGAAGTCAGCGAATTTCTCGAAAGACAGGTTGACGCCTTTTTTCGTCGGCGCCCAATCGCCCGATTCGGCCTGGTACCAATTGCGGACGCTAAAATACTTTTTGCCTTTGAAAGTCGAAAGGGAAAAAATAAGTTTTTGGGTGGGGTTCAATTCCATGTAGCCGATATTCAATGAATCCGCGTTGTCCTTGATGAAATCGGGTTCATTGATGGCCAATTGTTTCTGGACTGCTTTTTTTAATTCGCTAAAATCCATTTTTCTCTCCTGTTTACAGTTTATTTTTCCTTGATGGTTTGCTCAAAGAATTCCGCCGCTTTTTTCTTTTTAGCCTGTTCCAGCGATTGGGCCTGGGAAAAACGTTCGTCCACCGCTGCCTTTTTTTGTTTTTCCCTGCTCAGCAGTTCTTCGAAGGAGGACAGGGTTTTTTTCTCGCTCCTTTTGTGCTGCACGACATTTTTCTTGTCCGCGTCCACCCACAAACTGGCGTGACAGATTGGGCATTCGATTTCAATCATTTTATCCACGTTGTGATTCTAATACAAGCCGGA
>JBAXOR010000274.1:0-2184 GCA_037133155.1 Chrysiogenales bacterium
AGGCAAATGCTGTTAACCTTTCCGCCGTGTTCCTTGGCTTCAAGCAGGCTGAGTATTATGTTAGCCTCATAAATTGCTACCACGAAGGGGTTCAAGATGGCATCAGATAAAATTTTTATTGAATTTATCGTGGGGCAAATGGAAAATGCCGGATTTATTTCTTACAAGAAAATGTTCGGTGAGTATGCGCTTTATTGCCACAACAAAGTAGTGGCCCTCGTTTGTGACAACAAGCTTTTTATAAAACCGACCTTGGGCGGCAGGGCCTATATTGGCAATGTTTTTGAAGCCGCGCCGTATCCCGGAGCCCGGTTGTATTTTTTAATTGAAGATGCGTATGAAGATCAAGAATGGCTTAGCGGTTTAATCAAGATCACCGCGCAAGAACTTCCCCTTCCCAAACCAAAGCGCAGCAAAACAAAAGAAAAAACCAAATGAGATTCGGTTACTCTATCGTCCGGGCAAAGGAGCAACAACTATGAAAATATTGGTAATCGGCGGAACGGGATTGGTCGGAAGTTATTTGCTGCCCAGATTGGTTGAAAACAAAAACGAGGTATATGCCCTTACGCGAACGGAAAACAAGATCACAAGAATAAAAAAACTTGGGGCTCATGGTATTTTAGGCGATATAAGAAAACCGCAAACATTCAGAAACGTTTTGCCGGACAGGCTTGATTTGATTGTATTGCTGGCCATGCCCAGCGTGAGACCCGGGCACAGGATGACCAGGAAGCGCAAAGCGGAATTGCGGCAAGAGACTAATGATTTTTTCCGCAATTCCATGGATTTGGCCGTTTACTATGATGCGCCCATTATTTTGCCCGGAGGGACGAGTTACAAAACAGAAAATGATGAAAGCGCCGATGAGACTTGGCCGATTTTAAGGATCGGCCTTACGGAAATCGGCAAAGATACCGATGAAATGGTGAATCAGGCCATAAAGTCGAATTGTCCCAAAGTCATTCAGCTGATTTATGGAAAAATTTACGGTAATGGCGGACTTTTCCGTTTCATGTACGAGATGCTGGCCAAAGGGCGAACCAAAATCATCGGCAAAGGTGAAAACTTCATTCCCAATATTCATGCCAGTGATGCGGCCGGGGCAATCATCAAAGCGATCGAAAAAATGCCTGTCGGTGAAAAGTTTATCATTGCCGACGATACGCCGGTGACGCAAAAGGACTTTACCATACACATGGCCGAATTGATGAATAAAAAGCGACCGGGGCACATTCCCGGCTTTATCATCAAATTGATTTTGGGGAAAGATTTTTATGAAATCGTACGCATGAACTGCCGGGTATCCAATGCCAAGGCAAAAAAAATATTGGACTGGCATCCCGAATATCCATCTTATAAAAACGGATTAGAAGTAACCATCAAGGAAATGCAGGAAAAGAAAAATTACTTTGCCTGACTTTTAAGGTCTTGAATATCCCGGAGCCACAGCCATTCAACATTTAACTTTGTATTTTGAGACATGATATAATTGATGACTAAATGGTATGAATAAAAAATCAATCATCCTGCTCACCGTTTTGATCGACGTTCTGGGCATCGGCATCATTATCCCGGTCCTGCCTTTTTACGTGGAATCTTTCGGGGCATCCGCTTTCATCGTGACCCTGCTGTTTGCCGTTTTTTCCTTCTTTTCATTTTTCAGCGCCCCGCTCCTGGGCGCCTTGTCCGACCGCATTGGGCGCCGCCCGGTACTGATCGTCAGCATCGCCAGCACGGCCCTGGGCTGGCTGGTTTTTGCGGCGGCGATCAATATTTATTGGCTCTTCATCGGCCGTATTATTGACGGCCTGGCAGCCGGCAATTTTCCGATTGCCCAGAGCTATCTGGTCGATATCGCCATCATTTGCGAGAAAAAAAGGAACAAGCTGGCCGAAACTGAAATCGGCGCGGAAGAGTTGGAAATAGCGGAACAGAAGATAGAGTTTGCCGGTTAGGTTTTTAGAAAAACCCGGGGACGTATGTGTTTCATCTTTCAATCCGAACGCCAAAAGGCTTTATGAGCGTCGCGGATACGAAGTTGTCGGTGAAATGGAAAATTGTTTTGTTTCAGGTCATTCCGAAATCCTATTGCGAAAAACCATTGCTCCTTTGGCCCAATTCAAAAAGAAGAAGTAGTTGGACATGCCGGATGTAAAAGCCAGTAGCGAAAAATTCAGACAC
>JBAXOR010000275.1:0-2152 GCA_037133155.1 Chrysiogenales bacterium
TCGATATGATTCACAAAACCATGCGCTTGAATATCATGACCAAGGATGAAGAGAACACAGTTACGCTGACTTGAAGCGGAGTACATTGTTTCAGACCGCAAACATGAATATTGCTGGTAGCAGATTAAAAAATACGGAGGCTTTTTGGAAGCGGACAACAAGTTCCTGATACAACTGCTTGAAGAAGTGGACGAAGGTGTTTACTTCACTGATCCGCAACGAGCAATCACTTTTTGGAACAAAAGCGCTGAACGGATCAGCGGCTATAGCAAACAAGAAGTCCTGGGCAGTAAATGTTCCGCTAATGTTTTGATTCACGTCGACCACCAGGGACAGGCGCTCTGTACCGGGATGTGCCCCCTGGCAAACACCTTGCTGGACAGTCAAACCCGGCTAGCCAATGTATTCCTGCACCACAAGGACGGACACCGCGTCCCGGTCCGGGTGCGTGTCTTCCCGATTCTGGATGAAAGCCAGCAGGTGATCGGCGCCGCTGAAATGTTCGTGGACAGTTCGGAAAAGCTTGATCTGCAGATACGCATGGAAGAACTGGAAAAAATGGCCATGATCGACCGCTTGACCGGGGTGGCCAACCGCCGCATCACTGAACACTACCTGGAGTCCAGGCTGGAAGAGTTGAAAAGATTCAAATGGCCTTTCGGGATCATCTTTTTCGACATTGATGATTTCAAAGAATTGAATGACCGCCACGCGCACCGCGTCGGCGATAAGGCTTTAATAATGGCGGCCAAATCGCTGCAAAAAAACATCAGATCCATCGACCAGGTCGGTCGCTGGGGCGGCGAGGAATTCATCGTTATCCTGCGCAACGCCAACCTGAAAACCTTAAGCAATATCGCCGAAAAGCTGCGCCTGCTGGTCGAAAAATCGGTTTTTTGGGAAAACGGAAAACCAATCCGGGTCACTTTATCCGGCGGGGCGACCCTGGCCCGGATAGAAGACACCATGCCGTCGCTGGTCGAGCGCGCCGATTTGCTGATGTATAGGAGCAAGAAAGCCGGCAAGAATTTAGTCAGCTTTTCCTGAAATCCCCGGTGAAATTCGCTCAACTGCCATGCTTGCCGTTTGCTTTTTGAAATTTCAACACCAGAGCCGGGAATGAAAATAAGAATCCACCTCCGTGTTTAAGACTGTGCCAGCCTTATGCTATAATAAAAATTCAGCCTAGCCATCATGCACAAGGAAAAATATTTTACCAGCGAGAACATCGCCGCCGAAGCGGCAGCAATGGCCAGCGCTCTGCCGATCAACCGCCGCGCCCTTGCTTTTTCCATGGCCAATTCGGCTTTGCTGATCATCGATATGCAGCGTTATTTTTTATGCGCCAGCAGTCACGCCTTTTTGCCCGCGGCTCCGGCAATCATTCCCAATATCAACGCGCTCATTGCGGCTTTCAAAAAAGCCGTTCGACCGCTATATTTCACCTGCCATGCCAACAGCGCGCAGGATGCGGGGCAAATGGCCGTCTGGTGGCGGGAATTGTTGACCAGGGACCATCCCCTGGGCAATATTGAAACCACCCTGCATTTTTATAAAGATCCGATCATCAAAAAAACCCAGTATGACGCTTTTTTCAACACCGACCTTGAATCATGCTTGCAGCAAAGCAACACGAAACAACTGGTAATTACCGGCGTGTCGACCCACCTGTGTTGTGAAAGTACGGCCCGCTCCGCCTTTATGCGCGGTTTCGCAGTTTTTATAACCATCGACGGCACGGCGACTTTGAACCGGGAATTGCATTGCGCTAGCCTGAACGGACTCGCCCATGGTTGTGCCACCCCGGTTTTGACGGCCGACTTGATCGCAGCATCTCCGGGTGCTTCATCATGATCCCGGTTGTCATCATCGGCGCCGGTCCGGCAGGAATCGCGGCAGCCATTCAACTTCAGCGCAGCGGCATCGAGTTCCTGCTTCTGGGAAAAAACAGAATCGGCGGCTTGCTGAATGAAGCAAACCTGGTGGAAAACTTCCCGGGCATCCCCAATGGCGTGCCGGGGAAAACCCTGACCGCGCGGTTGAAACGCCAACTGAGTGCGGCCGGCATCAATATTGAAAAAGCCGAAGTGCTCAGCTTGGGATATCATGACGGTTGCTTCATGATTCAGACCGAAAAGCAAACCATTACGGC
>JBAXOR010000276.1:0-2147 GCA_037133155.1 Chrysiogenales bacterium
GGCGGGGGCGGTTTGGCCGGCAATGAAAGCGACAACAGGCTTGGTAAAACTTTTGCCGATATATTCGGCAGCTTGTTCTTCCAGAGAACCGCCGATTTCGCCGATCATTACCACTGCTTTGGTTTGCTTGTCGTTTTTAAACATTTCCAGGACGTCGACAAAAGTCGTGCCGATGATCGGATCGCCGCCGATACCGATGCAGGTGGACTGCCCCAGGCCTTGAGTGGTGATCTGGTTCACAGCCAGGTAGGTCAGGGTACCGGAGCGGGAAATAATACCGACATTCCCCTGGCGGTGAATTCGCGAGGGCATGATCCCAACCTTGCACTTTCCGGGAGAAATGATGCCCGGGCAATTCGGCCCGATCAGGCGTGAACCGCTGGTGCGGATAAATTTCTTGACCTTGACCATGTCCAGCACCGGTATGCCTTCACTGATGCAAACGATCAAACCGATGCCGGCCAGAGCCGCTTCCAGAATGGCATCGGCGGCAAATTGGGCGGGGACAAAAATGATCGACGCGTCCGCCCCCTCATCCCTGACTGCGGCTTCTACCGTATTGAAAACAGGCTTTTCCAGATGGGTTTGCCCACCTTTGCCCGGGGTGATGCCGCCTACGATATTGGTCCCGTATTCAAGCATCTGCTGGGCATGAAAAGTACCCTCGCGCCCGGTAAAACCCTGAACAATCACCCGCGTTTTTTTATCAACCAGAATGGACATGTTCAATCTCCCTTGGCCAGTTCGACTACCCGACGGACTGCATCGGACAGCTCGTTCTCGGTAATGAAATTCAATTGCGATTCGCGCAGAATACGTAAGCCCTCTTCCTCATTGGTGCCGACCAGGCGGATGACAATGGGAATCCTGATATCCATGCCCTTGACCGCATTGACAATGCCGTTGGCAACAAGATCGGTGCGCACGATGCCGCCAAAAATATTAACCAGAACAGCCCGGACTTTTTGATCGGCCAAAATGATCTTGAACGCTTCCTTGACCCGTTCTACCGATGTCCCGCCGCCGACATCAAGAAAATTGGCCGGCTCACCGCCGTAATACTTGATGATATCCATAGTGGCCATGGCCAAACCGGCGCCATTGACCATGCAGCCGATATTGCCATCCAGGCGGATATAATTCAGTTCATATTTTGAAGCTTCCACCTCCAGGGGTTCTTCTTCAAAAACATCGCGCCATGCCGCAATATCAGGATGGCGAAAAAGGGCATTGTCATCAAAAGTGATTTTGGCGTCGAGAGCCATCACCTCGTCGTTGTGGGTAACGATCAAGGGATTGATTTCCACCAGCGACATATCTTTTTTTACGAAAAGTTCATACAGGCTGGTCAGCAACTGCGAAAAATTTTTCTGCTGTATTTTAGTCAAGCCCAGTTTGAAAGCCAGATTGCGAATATGGCAATCAGATAATCCAGTAACCGGATGCACATGCTCCTTATAAATGGCCTGCGGGTTTTCTTGTGCCACTTCCTCGATCTCCATACCGCCCCGGGATGAGGCGATAATGACCGGCATTTCCTTTTCGCGATCAATGATAATGGCCAAATACAATTCGCGGCTGATATTCAACCCCTGCTCGACCAGCAGTTTTCTGACCAGCTTGCCTTGAGGGCCGGTCTGATGGTTGACCAGCGTCATACCCAGAATTTCCCCGATATATTTTTCAGCCTCGGAGCGGTTGCGGGCCAGTTTGATGCCTCCGGCTTTGCCGCGGCCGCCGGCATGGACTTGGGCTTTGATTACACATGGATAACCCAGTTTTTCGGCCGTTTCCAACGCTTTTGGCGCCGTAACAGCTATTTCCCCATTTGGCACAGCTACATGAAAAGTTCTGAAAAGATCCTTGGCCTGATATTCATGGATTTTCACAGGGAACTCCTATTTTCTTTCGTAGAGTTTGCGGCCCTCTTCGTAAATATCACCGCCATACATGTCGTTGATTACCTGGGCCGGAAAATTTTCCACTTCCAGCTTTTGGATAGCCTCGGGCCCCAATTCCGGATAAGCGATCACCTCGGCCTTCTTGATACTTTTGGAAACCAGGGCGGCAGCTCCGCCGGTCACAGCAAGGTAAACAGCCTTGAATTTTTTCAATGACTCCTTGACTTCGGCATTCCGCGATCCTTT
>JBAXOR010000277.1:0-2133 GCA_037133155.1 Chrysiogenales bacterium
ATTTGCTATCTAATGCTCTTATCCCCCCTTGCAGGGGACTTCGCAGCTTGGCTGGGTAGAAAGCAAATTATCTTGTTTTTTTACCAAGTTAATTTGCTTTAAGTTACTTACATTATCAATAGTCGAATGGAAATCGAATCATAATCACTTTTGTGCTGGTGAAGAAGTAAAGAAGTAAAGCACCGAGTAAGATTTTCCCCATTTCCAATCCTGTCGGCAAAACAAAATCGGTTGCCTTTACCGAATCCGGTCTGCGGGAATCGCAACGCCTGCTATCCGAGTTGTTTGCCATGGAAGATGAAAAAGGATAGCCAAAACTGTCATTTCATGCCCCACATGCGCCGCTAACAAAGTCAAGCACTGCCCCCAGTTCCCTTAAACAATGCTGCCCCTTGACATTGTGTTTTTGATGGATAATAATGCCAATAGTTATTACTATGTATAGGTAATTTTATCAAGAGGTGTTACAGATGGACAATCGGGTTTCACGAGTCGAAAATGCGATCGCCGTGTTCAAGAAGCACAGCGGCATTCTCCGCACAGCCCAGGCCATGCGCGCGGGGATTCACCCTGCTATGCTTTATGCCATGCGAGACTCCGGGGCGTTGGAAAAGGTGAGCCGGGGGGTTTATCGTCTGGCCAGCGGATCACCGCTGGGCAATCCGGACCTGGTTATCGTCGCAGCCCGTATTCCCGGCGGAGTGATCTGCCTGATCTCGGCGCTGTCATTTCACGAACTGACCACGCAAATACCCCACCAGGTGCATGTGGCGCTCCCGAACGGTGCCGAGGAGCCAAGGCTGGACCATCCGCCGCTCCGGACATACCGCTTTTCAGGCACAGCATTCACGGAGGGTGTAGAGACTCATGATATTGACGGCGTGAAGGTGAAGATCTACAGCCCGGAAAAAACAATTGCCGACTGCTGCAAGTTCCGCAGCAGGATCGGGCTCGACACGGCGGTGGAAGCCATCCGCTATTACCGCGAACGCAATCGTATCAGGGTGGACCAGCTCATGCACTACGCCTCGATCTGCCGGATCGACAAGATCATCCGTCCCTATCTTGAGGCAATCCTGTAATGGCCGCAGAAACCAGGAACATTCCGGCCTCGGTGCATCAGCGTCTTCTCGCCAAAGCCAGGGAATCTTCCCGCCCCTTTAATGAACTCCTGCAGCACTTCGCTATTGAGCGCTTTTTATACCGGCTCTCCAAAAGCCCCCAGGCAGGCAGGTTTGTCCTCAAGGGAGCATTGATGCTTTCGGCCTGGAGCGGATCCATGTCGCGCCCCACCATGGATATCGATCTTTCAGGAAAGATCGAAAACGATCCGGCTACGCTCGCGGTTGCGATGAAAGACGCCTGCAGGATGGCTGTCACTCCGGACGGCATGTCTTTCAACGCCGAAACGGTAACGGCCGCCAGGATAATGGAGGATTCCGGATACCAGGGCGTGCGTGTCCGTATTCAGGGCAACCTCGGCAATGCGCGTATCTCCCTGCAGGTGGATATCGGATTCGGGGATGTGATCATTCCGGGTTCAAGGAGGATCACCTATCCCGTGCTGCTTGATTTCCCGCCGCCTGAACTGAACGGCTACAGCATGGAAAGCACCATCGCCGAAAAATTCCACGCCATGGTGCAGCGCGGCGTCCTGAACAGCCGCATGAAGGATTTTTATGACATCTGGATGCTTTCCCGGACGTTCAATTTCAAGGGTGTCATGCTGGCCAGGGCGGTTGAAAAAACATTCGCAAACCGGAACACACCGGTTCCCGCCGCTCCAGCGGTATTCGATCCGTCATTCGTGCAGGACAGGGGAAAAAATGTTCAATGGATTGGATTCATTATGAAGTCCAGGCTTTCCGATACGCCGGATTCCTTTGCGGATATTGTTGCCGGGGTTAATGTTTTTCTAGAGCCCATCAAAACCGCCCTTTTCGAGCAGCGGCTATTTCGCAGTTTCTGGAAAGCGCCTGGACCTTGGGGCCCTGCACCCTGAAGGTCTCAAAACTCAATGTTTATTGTTGAACCCTACTGCGCAGCGAAGTCCCCGCAAGGGGGGATAAGTAACTTATGAGCATTATAGCAAATTCTATAATTTGTTAGAGTATTAAAACAAATTTTGAATTT
>JBAXOR010000278.1:0-2126 GCA_037133155.1 Chrysiogenales bacterium
ATCAATATCGGGTTGTTAAGCAATTCGCGGTGGTAAAGTTTTTTTATTGCCAGATAACCGCGCTGCGGAACGATGTCGACGCGCAGGAGCTCACCAAGCAAAGTCCGGAAACTTTGCAGGAAAATGCGGAAACTGTAAAACCAGGATTCCGGGGAATACAATTCCTTCAGATTGGGGAATGTTTTTTCCATGTTCCCTTCCAGTATCTTGTCGACGATGAATTCCTCGAAATTGAGAAAATATTTGTCTTTTTTAAAATCCAGTTCCTTGAGCAGGGCGGTGATCCTTGCCGTCACCTGGTGAAGGCTGAAAATGTAAAATTCGTAATTTCTGTCGGCCGGTGTCCGGAACTTGAATATCAGATTTTCCAGGTAGCTGGAGGAATTGAATTCCTCGATGCTTTCCAGCCACAGTTTGAGCTCGAACAGGTCGAGCATCATCTTTTCCTGGTCGATCTTGTCGATCCAGCCGGAAAATATCTCTTCCCATTTTGTTTCCGCTGGCAGGGAACCGGAGTCGTTTTTCTTCGAAAAAAAATCGCCGATATTTTCCAGTTCCTTCTTTTCCATAGCTTCATTGTAGCGAAAAAATGTTATTATTGCAAGAAAAATATTGGAGTACTGTGGAAAAATTTATTTGCAGGAGATGTTCTTACGGTTTTTCTGGAAAATAAGTGTTTTTTTTGTTATACTGCAAACTCATGGGCAAAAAAGAAAATATTATTTCCATGGCTTTCAAGAGCAACTTGAAATATACCGAATTGAGTGTCCTGGTCCTGGCTTTCATAAAAAAAATATTGGAGATGGGCGATGATGATTTTTTTAAAGTCGAAATATCCCTGCGTGAAGCCATCAACAACGCCATAGTTCATGGGAATGAAAGTAATTTAAACAAACTGGTGCATATCGAAATTGTCTGGGAAAAATCTTTTTTGCGGATGCGTGTCCGCGATGAAGGCGACCATAAAGTCAGTTTTGAACAGATCGAAAAAAAAATAAACAACTGCAACCTCCTTTCAACCAATGGCCGCGGCATTATGATCATAAAAAATTACATGGACAAATTCGAGTTCAACTGCCTGGGAAGGGGCAGTGAAGTTGTCATGGAAAAAAAATTGTCATGAATCTCCTCAGCTTGGACACTTCCTCGCGGGATGCATCCATCACTGTACTGAAAAATGAAGACATTTTGCTGGAGTATAATTTCACCTCCCAGGACAACCTGTCCGCCATGCTGGTTCCCAGTCTGGAATTTATTTTGAAAGCTCTGGGCATGCAGATGGCGCACATCGATGCTTTCGGGATCGGCATCGGCCCGGGGAATTTTACCGGTATTCGCATCGGCATGGCCACTTTGAAGGGGCTGGCCTTTGCAGAAAGAAAACCGGTAGTGGGGGTGATTTCCCTCAAGGCGCTGGCTTACAAGTTTGTTGACACAAAAAAAACTGTCATTTCGCTTATCGATGCTAAAAAAGGGGAGGTCTATCTTGGCGGCTATCAATTCAGCAACGGCGAGCTTGTCGCGCTTATCCCGCCCTGTTTAATCAAAATTACCGATATCGTCCCGCTGGTAGTGAAATTTCCCGAAAAAATATTTGTCGGCAGCGGCGCTGAAAAGCACCTGGAATTTCTAAAAAACAATTTTAGCGACAGCTGCCGGCTGTATCGCTCGAATTTTCTGGCTAACGAGATCGGCAGGATCGCGCTGCAGCAGTTCCGTTGCCAACAATATCTTACCGATCTGCAGGACCTGCTTCCTTTCTACATTAACAAACCCGATGCCGAAACCAACTTCAATAACTCCGCCGGCGCTGATAATTAGAAAAGCAAGGTCTGTAGATTTACCGGCCGTGCTGGCCATCGAATCCGAACAATTCTCCAATCCCTGGTCCGGCGAATATTTTCAAGCCGAACTGACCAACAGTTTTTCTCATTTTTATGTGGCCGAAAACCCTGAAAATTCCAGCCTGGCTGGTTTTTTGATCTTTTGGCGGCTGGACAGCGAACTCGAATTGCACAAGATCGCTGTCGACAAACCCTGCCAGCGGCGCGGCTACGCTTCCTGTCTGCTGGATTTTTTTATAGCCACCGCCCGTTCCTGGCATTGCCGGCAGGCCCTCCTTGAAG
>JBAXOR010000279.1:0-2119 GCA_037133155.1 Chrysiogenales bacterium
GAACATGCGCAGGGTCAATCCTTGTTCTTGGCGCAGCTGTTCAAAATAACTCCCGAAATTAATCGTTTTTTTCACGACCTCCTCCTTCTTTTCTTGTTGTACAATTTATACAACAGTCAAAACGAAAAGTCAAGCTTTCTAACAAAAAGAAAAAAGGAAAATGAATGGCACCAATATTTGTATTTACCGATTTACTTCGATCTCTCAATTGGTTAGAATAATGCCATGAAGAAAAAACCCTTGCGCGCGATATTTGTCGGTTTCGGCAACGTCGCCAGGAGAATGGCCGCCATGCTGACCGAGGAGCGCCATTTGTTTCCCGGAGTGGACGAACTGCACCTGGAGCCGGTGGCCATTTTCACCGGGCGGCATGGCGGGCTGGTCGATGCGGCCGGCATTGACTTGGGCTGGGCCTTGACGGAACTCCGGGAAAACGGCTATTTTCCGCCAGCATCGATGTCGGTCATACAGGCCTTAGAGACTCTCGATTATGATGTATTGGTGGAATTGTCCACTTTGAATATCGCTGAAAAAGGCGAACCGGCCATTTCCCATGTGCGCGCCTCCCTGGGCCGCAAACGCCACGTGGTCACCGCCAACAAGGGGCCGGCGGCTTTCGCTTTCCGGGAACTTGATATCCTGGCCCGGCAAAACGGCGTGTGTTTTCTTTTTGAATCAACGGTTATGGACGGCGCCCCGGTTTTCAGCCTAAGGCATTCACTGCGTGGTTGCCGGGTGACAGGCCTTTCGGGAATCCTTAATACAACGACTAATTTTGTCATTTCCCGCCTGGAAATGGGCGAAACCATGGCTAGCGCGGTTAAAACCGCCCAGGAATTGGGCTTTGCCGAAGCCGATCCTACCCTGGATATTGAAGGCTGGGACGCCGCCGCCAAAATCGCCATCCTGGCCAATGTCTTCATGGGGGCGGATATCACCCCTTTGCAGGTGGAACGCCGGGGTATTTCCACTTTGACTGCCGCCGCAGCCAGAGAAGCTGTGGTTTCTGGCCGGCGTTTAAAATTGATCTGCCGTGCCTGGCAGGAGAGGGGATGCGTTCGGGCCAAGGTAGGTGTGGAGACGGTTCCTGCGGATAATTGCCTGGCAACCGTCAGCGGCAAAGGCGCTGCCCTGCGACTGGAAACCGATATGATGGGCCCATTATGGATTATTCAGGAAAGTCCCGGGCTGAACGATACGGCTGTTGGTGTGCTGTTTGACCTTTTAACTGTGGCAGCACGCCGAAAAGGAGATGAACAATGTATATGAAAATTCGCATCGGACAAAGTGTGCAGTTTGTATTCACAACCCTGCTGTTGTTTTTCAGCCTGGCGTCACGAATTCCGGCGCAAACTACCGGCAATGAGGATGAATCATGGCTTCAGGAACTCCTAAAGGAGAGGGAGCAGAAGGATGTTGAATTTAAGACCTCGGCCACTTCGCCCATGGCCGGGAGCATGCGCCTGACCATCAGCGTTCCTGAAAAAACTTTCATCACGATCAAAGATGGGAGTGTAACTATCCAGCCAGGGGGCGGAGCCGGTGCGGTTTTCTCGGTATTTGGCAGGCAGGGGAAGTGGTATTGGGATGATGCCGCCCCTGATGTCACCTGCCGCCAGGGAGAGCGCGCCATTGTCCAAAAAACCGATGTGCTGCCGGCAGGTAGCCTTTTCAAGGCCGGCCGTTTCACCCTGGCTGCCTATCCCGGGTTCGACACCCTGGCCCTGATTGTCTTTGATCCGCAGCGCCCGCAGCAGCTTGCTTTCGAACACCTGCTCTATTATCTTCCAGATTCCGTTTACGTCGTGAAAGCGCGGCTGGAAAAATTCCCGGAAAAACGCGAGGTCAAGATCATCACCACGCGCAAGCTGGAGAAGATCTTTTTCCGCTACGCCAAGGTCCATTTTTCGTTGGCCGGCCGGGAGCTGGTACTGACCGCCCTGAAGTCCAGCCTGGAGGGACCCGATTCCAGTTTCCTTTTTATCCCTTTCAAGGACGAGACCAACGGCCGGGAATCCTACGAGGTAGGGCGCTTCATCGATGTGCCGGAACCGGTAGGTAAGGAATTCGTCCTCGATTTCAACCGCTGTTACAATCCGCTGTGCAACTATTCGCCAGC
>JBAXOR010000280.1:0-2109 GCA_037133155.1 Chrysiogenales bacterium
AGTAACTTAGAAAGCAAATTATCTTGTTTTTTTACCAAGTTAATTTGCTTTAAGATACTAAAAGCGCAGAAAATTTATTATAAGGCTCTAAATCATTGACATCGAGACTTAATTAAATATAATAATAATTAAGAGAAGAACATGAATACAGCGGTTTTAATTATTGTTTTCGTGGTTGCCTTGGTTTTTTCCCTGGGCTTTCTGTTGCTGGTCCTGACCCTGATCCCGGCCATTCAGCAGTTCAAGTCCATGTTGCTTGATCTTGAAAAAACCTCGAGCGAAGTGCGTGACCTGGCCAGGGAATTGAAACAAGTCAGCGTCATGGCCGAGGAGCGGCTGGAAAAAGTCGACATAGTGCTCAATCAATCCAGGCGCACCGTGGAAAATGCCGGCGAGGTTCTGCACTTCATCAGCCAAAATGTGCTCAAGCGGTCGGCCGGATTGCTGGCTTTCCTGCCGGCCATCAAAATAGGCTGGAATCTGATCAAGAAAATAAAAGGAGGAAATAAATGAGTGATAATACGGGTAGCAAAATGTTTTTCAGTTTCTTAACCGGAGCCGCGGTCGGAGCCGGCCTGGCGCTCCTATTCGCCCCGCAATCGGGGAAAGAAACCCGCAGACAAATCAAGGATTTTTCCGAAAAACTCGGCAGCGAAGTCAAGGACAACGTTGAGAAAATCAGCGGCAAAGCCATGGATTTAATCGAAGGCGCCAAAGACACATTCAAGAAAAAATCCAGAGTCTAGCTCATATTTTTTCGCATCAAGCCGAGCGATGAAAATTAGTTTCGGTGAAAACGAAGAATTTCTCTAGCCGTTGTTCAGGAAAGCAAAGAAAGATTTTAATAGATTTTACCAAGAGGTTTTCAACACATGAAAAAAAAAGAATGGGAAGAGAGCGTTTTAAAAAAGACGCTGGAAAAAAATAAGGAACGCAAGGAAATTTTCAAAGCCACCTCCTTTCCGGTGCAACGTATTTATGATCCGAACGCTGTGCAGGATTTGGATTATGAAAAGGACCTGGGCTATCCCGGAGCTTACCCTTTTACCCGCGGCGTCCAGCCCACCATGTACCGCGGCAAGTTTTGGACCATGCGCCAGTACGCCGGCTTCGGTTCGGCCGAAGAATCCAACCGCCGCTACCGCTATTTGCTCGAACAAGGGCAAACCGGCCTGAGCGTGGCCTTTGATCTACCTACCCAGATCGGCCTGGATTCGGATAACCCTCTGTGCGAAGGCGAAGTCGGCAAGGTTGGCGTGGCTATCGACACCCTGGCCGACATGGAAATCCTGTTTGCTGAAATCCCCCTGGACAAGGTGTCGGTTTCCATGACCATCAATTCAACAGCGGCGATTGTTCTGGCCATGTACCTGGCCGTGGCTGAAAAAAAGGGCCTTGCCCTCCAACAGCTTTCCGGCACCATTCAGAATGATCTGCTGAAAGAATATATCGCCCGCGGCACGTATATTTATCCTCCCAGGCCATCTCTGCGCATCATTGCCGATATTTTCTCGTTTTGTCAGGAGCTTGTCCCCAAATGGAACACGATTTCCATCAGCGGCTATCACATCCGCGAAGCCGGTTCCACCGCGGTGCAGGAATTGGCTTTTACCTTCGCCGACGCCGTGGAATACGTCAAGTCGGCCATGACTTCGGGGTTGCAAGTGGATGAATTCGCCCCGCGCTTGTCTTTCTTTTTTGCCAGCCACAATAATTTGTTGGAAGAGGTGGCCAAGTTCCGCGCCGCCCGGCGCATTTGGGCGCGGATCATGAAAGAGAAATTCTCAGCCGGCGAGAAATCGCAAATGATGCGTTTTCATACCCAGACCGGCGGCGTGACCCTGACCGCGCAACAGCCGATGAACAACGTAGTGCGCGTAACCATGCAAGCCCTGGCCGCTGTCCTGGGCGGGACCCAGAGCCTGCACACCAATTCCATGGACGAAGCCCTGGCTTTGCCCAGCGAAGATTCGGTGCGCGTGGCTCTGCGCACGCAGCAGATCATCGCCTACGAGAGCGGCGTGGCCGACACCGTCGATCCTTTGGCCGGTTCTTATTATATCGAAGCATTGACCAACGAAATAGAAAAAAATGTCTGGAAATACCTCG
>JBAXOR010000281.1:0-2075 GCA_037133155.1 Chrysiogenales bacterium
GCTGATAGTTTGGCGCAAGGAAATAACATGAAAAAAGTATTGGGTCTGGGCAATGCCCTGGTTGATATTCTGGTGCGCATCAACGACGACGATTTGCTCAAGTCTCTGCAGCTTCCCAAGAGCTGCATGACCCTTGTAGTCGAATCACAGATCAACGCCATTCTGGCCAGGATCGACCGCCTGGAAAAGCAGGAGACCTGCGGCGGCTCGGCGGCCAACACCATCAGCGGCCTGGCCCGCCTGGGAATAAGCACCGGCTATATTGGCAAGATCGGTCATGACGCCTATGGGGAGTTTTTCGCCGCTGAGATGCGGCGCCATGGCACCGAGGCGCGCATGTTCTACGGTGCCTCGCAGACCGGCCGGGCGCTCGGGTTGATAACCCCCGACTCGGAGCGCACCTTCGCTACGTTCCTGGGAGCCGCCATAGAACTGGAGGCATCCGACCTCTCCCCGGAGCTGTTCCGCGGCTATGATTATTTTCATATCGAGGGTTACATGGTGCAGAACCACCCGCTGGTCGGGACTGCCCTGCGCCTGGCCAAGGATGCCGGGCTGGAAGTGTCGCTCGACCTTGCCAGCCACAACGTGGTCCGTGCGAACCTTGGTTTCCTGCAGGAAATGGTGGCTCAATACGTGGACATTGTCTTTGCCAACGAGGACGAGGCCATGGCCTTTAGCGGTAAAAATTCCCCGCATGAAGCCCTGGTCAGTATTTCCCCCAAATGCCGCATCGCCGTGGTCAAGCTGGGCAAGAATGGTTCGCTGATCAGGCAAAAGGACGAACAGCACCAGATCGGCTGCATCCCGGCCCTGGCCGTGGATACCACCGGCGCCGGAGACCTTTACGCTGCCGGCTTCCTTTACGGCCTGATCCACGAATACCCGCTGGCTGTTTGCGGCAACATCGGTTCGCTGCTCTCGGGCAAGGTGGTGGAAGTAATTGGCGCCAAGCTGGACGAAAAAAAATGGCTCGAAGTGGAAGCGGCCCTGCCCAAGCTGATTTCCTGATGTTTTTTGTTCGACCGGCCACTTATTTTTTTATTCAATATTGACAAAAAAAGAAAAAAACTCTATAAAGCAACTATGGCAAAGAGAATAGATGCGAGCGATGAGGTCAAAGAAATCCTCAGACGTGAACTTCCGAAATTGAAAACTGAATTCGGAGTCAAGCGCATCGGCCTGTTCGGTTCTTTTTCAAGTGGCAAGCAAAAGCAGTCCAGTGATGTTGACCTGTTGATCGAATTTGAGAAACCGATTGGTTTTAAATTCATGATAATGGCGGAATACCTGGAAAAGAGACTGGGCCGCAAGGTGGACATCCTGACCCTGGCCGGGGTTGACAGTATCCGTGTCAGGCCCATCGCCAAAAGCATCCTCAGTAGTGTCGTTTATGTCTGATCGCGGCGATTTGGCTTTTTTGCACGATATCATTGAAGCAATTTCAGCTATATCTTCATATATAAAAGATGTCGATTATCTGTCTTTTATGAAAGACGGAAAAACTCGCGATGCAGTTGTTCGCAATCTGGAAATCATCGGCGAAGCGGCAAAAAATATCCATAATCATTTTAAAAAGACGTATCCGGCATTGCCCTGGAAAGAAATGGCCGGAGTGAGAGATAAGTTGATTCATCAATATTTTGGTATCAACTATGAGGTTGTCTGGACAATCGCTTCCCAGGATCTTCCAGCATTGAATGAATCGCTTACAGTGATCTTCAAAGAAATTGAAAAAAAGCCGATTTGATGGAAGATTTGTTCTGATATTTTATTAGGAAATAACATGAAAAACAAGAGCGACGAAGCCGTGGCCATGATGGTCGCGGGGTTCAACTGCGCGCAATCGGTGTTGGGTGTTTTTTGCGAAGAGTTGAATTTAGACAGGGAAACGGCAATGAAGCTGGCCACCGGCTTCGGTGCCGGCATGGCCCGCAAACAGGAGGTTTGCGGGGCGGTGACCGGCGGTATCATGGCCATCGGCCTGAAACACGGCCGCGGCCCTGATAATGAAAACCCTGCGGCCGAATACACTTATCTCCTGGTGGGAAAATTCATGGAGCGCTTCACCGCCA
>JBAXOR010000282.1:0-2074 GCA_037133155.1 Chrysiogenales bacterium
GTTCGAGACAGACAAATCAGATCCTCCCCCTGCGGGGTCGGATGATTTGTGCTGCCGCTCGCGGCTGTTGAGATAGGCGAATATCAGTAAAGTAGATGCCGGCAGTTCGGGAAACAAGTGGATGGCTTGAAAAACCAGAGGAAAAGTAAAAAGAAAAAAGAGAAAAAAAGTGCTGTTGTCTTTTTCCGGCCAAGCCATTTTCAGAATTTTAAAAAACCCGAGGGCAAAAAAGGCGTTGATGAAAGCGGCGGCCAGGCGGAAAAAGAGATTGCCGGGGATCAATCCGCCCAACAGATTAAACAGGTAAAAAAAAGGGACCAGCAGAAAAGAAACTCCGGGCAGGTGAAAGGAACGGTATTTTCCATTTTGAACCGTCCCATGAAAGCGAAGTTCCACCGGCAGGTATGGCAGATAGGTTTTATTTTGCAGGTTGTTTTGCAAGTCAAAATCGCCGTCCTCGACCAGGCTCTGGGTGATCATCAGGTAATGGGGCTCGTCACCGGACAGGTAAATGTTCCGGGCGTAAAAGACTGTCGCCGCCAGCGCAAACACCAGGAAGGAAAGGAGCCAGACCCGCCAGGGTTTAACCTTGTTCAGGGAGATTTTGATGCGGCTGCCTCCACGCCGTTGGGCCAGGATCGGGATGTAAATCAGCATGAAAAAGCAGGCCAGGCGGCTGCGGAAATCACCAACCGACGAATAATGCCACAACAGCAGGGGAGTGAGCAATATCCATAGATAGGGACTATAAAAGTGGTTTTTAAAAAATTGCAAGGCGTATTCGCTGACAATGATCCAGATGGCGCCGGCAATTAAAAGAAACCAGCCGCCATTGCCCCAGAACCATGAGGCAAAAAGAGTCAAGAGGCCGACAGTTCCGAGAAGCGCATTCCCCAACGGCAGTCGGTTTATATCCACTGGCTGAGGTTGACGAAGGCCTTGATCTTGATATCGGCCTCGCGCAGGCGGGATGATAAAATTTTGGCCAGGGTGAACAGTATTTTTACGCCGCTGGCCGTGTCTTTTTCAACGAAACGCAAGAACTTGTCGCGGCTGATTTCCAGCATGAATGTGTCGCTGTGGGCGATGGCTGTGGCGCTGCGCGGCAGGTCTTCGAGCAATGCCATTTCGCCGAAAAAATCACCTTTCCTGAGCACGGTCAAGGTTTCCTCGCCGCTGATCCTGGCCCGCTGGGTGATGCGCACTTCGCCGGAAATGATCACCATAAGTGATTTGCCGGTGGTACTCTCTTCGAAAATGGTTTCTTCCTTCTGGAACATGCGTTCATCGGCAAGGAAGGTCAGTTCCTTGATGGCAGTAAAACTCAATTCACTGAACAGATTCAGTTTTTTCAGGATTTCAATGATAATGTCTTTGCCTTGGTCCATGGATACTATTTTAGCATACTGTTCAGAACTTGGAAATACGAACCGTGGGGTACATAATCCCCCATCAAAATTAGAATTTTATCCCCCCGGCTTCGCCACCCCCCTTATTGAAGGGGGGGTAGGGGGGATAAATTATTCTTTCTTGATAAATTCTGGAGGTTGTTTTAAATTATTTCCGCCGGCGCCAGCATTTGTCCGAGCCCCTCATGAATATACACCCTTAAAAACTGGTAAACTTCCGGATGGGAAAAATGCAGTTCCCCAACCTGCTGGCGGATGGCGCTGGAAGAAATGCTGAACTCGCCCCGATCACTGCGATAAAAGAATTGCAAATCGGCTTGGTCCAAACTCACCAGCAGCGTAAGCAAAGTCTCTTCCAAATTGCCCAGGGGCGGGCAATCCAGATGGCTTCTCTGCATACTGGTCTTGACTTCGGTGCCGCGGCCAACAGCACTGCGGATGTTGAAATCGCCCCGGCAGATTTGGGCGGTGGCCTTGAGCAGGGGAATACCCAGCCCGACTTTCTTGAAGCTTTTGGTGGTGAAAAAAGGATCCTGGACTTTTTCCAGTGTTTGATTGTCCATGCCCCGGCCGTCGTCGGCCACCTCCAGGGTCAGGGTGTCCTGGTTTTTAGATTCCACGATGTTCACCTGGATATTCCCGGCGCCTGCGGCCACTGAATTTTG
>JBAXOR010000283.1:0-2074 GCA_037133155.1 Chrysiogenales bacterium
AAACTAATGTTCAGGGTTTTGGTTTCGGCAAGGACCTTGAAATCCAGCGCGGTTTCAGCTGAAACATTGTTTTCGAACATGGCGACAACGCTGACGCGGAAAGCCGGGAAATACTCTTTTTTGATTGGAATCTCCAGGGGTGTCATTTTTTGCAGGTCCATGATCCGCGCATCCAGCACTTTCCCCCTTTCAATGGTCACCAATGCCTGTCCACTTTGTGGGGAACGGATGAAACATTTCAATTTCTCCCCGATGCGCACGGCATCCAGCTCGGACTCTATTTTGAGACCGTCTTCCCGGTCGGAATAGTTGCTGTCCCAGGCGACAAAACGGCCCGAGGTCGAGATCACGCGGCCGTTGGTGTCGGGAGTGTCACAGCGCAGGACGTAGTGACCGGCTGCGGGAATACGGAAGGAGTGCGTTTTGGTTTTATCCAGGAAAATATCGTCGGGGCCAGTTACTTTTTTCAACTTGCGCTGGTAATTCTCATAATATTCCCGGTAGAGCGAGACGCGGATCTCGCCGGAAACAGGCTTGCCCTGATAATCGACCAGGGCCAATTCGGCGTTGATCAATTCATTCAGGTTCTGGTAATAACCGATGCGGATGCCGGTCAGGAGATTGCCCGGGAAATAAACGGCCCGGGCTTTGGCAGTGCATTCCTTGCCTTCGGCCGACTTCCCGGTGGCCGCAAAGTCCAAAGTGGCAAGACAATTGGTCTCCTTGAAAGAGTTCATGGGGATGCCAAGAGTGTGTTTGCCTGCTTCATCCAGTTTTTTTTCACCTTTGTTTGGCGGATCGTTTCGGGTCAAATCCCTATCCAGTCCAAAGCTGTATCTCTTTAGTTCCACGCCGTTAAAAATTCGGGACGCGGCCGGAACCATGGTCAGGGAATATCCGAAGTTTTCAGCGGCCATGGGGTTGCCGGCCAGAAAAGAACCGCTGATCTCGGGGCGGAAAGTGTCCTGGAACAAATAGCGCTCGGCCACGTTAGCGACCAATATTTGAAATGTGTTCGGTTGGTAGTAATCGATGGTGATTTCATGCGTTCTCTGCCAATTCTGCCAGTTTTGCTGCCTGATTTTGATCTGGTAGCGCCCTTTTTTTCCAGCCGGGTCCGAATTGAATTCATACTGGAAGCCGCCCCAGGGATCGAGCTGCAGTTTTTCTGTTTTAACTTGTTGCCAGTCGGGGCCGCTGATCTCCATGATGGCTGTTTTTAATTGCGGTGAAGAGATCTTCCCCGCTGCGTGTTCCTTGACGATGCCGTTGATATGGACCGTGTCGCCGGGCCTGTAGAAATCGCGGTCGCTGAAAACAGTGATCCTGATCTCGCGGTCCGCCTCGGGATTGTAATCGATCCTGGCCAGCGCCATATCCCCGGCGCTGGGATTTTTAGCCACGATCAGGTCGGAGGCGGATATGCCCTTGTCGCTGAGCAGGATGCCGTTGACCGTTGATTCTCCGATCGCCAGGGGGTCATTGTTATATGGTTTGAGAAAAAACGGCTTTTGGCCGAGGCCTTGCCCCGAGCGGTTGTCATAGAGCCAATACAGTGTTTGTTCCGGGCTGGCTTTGACGACCATGTCCATATGGCGGCGATGAAAGACCTGCAGGTCCGGGGGCAGGGAAAGGGGAAGGAGCAGCAGCGAAATATCTTTGCAGGCGTTGTAGGGCTCGAAGCGGTTGACCATGACGCCGAAAAAGCCCAGGGCGGATCCGAATTCATTGTCCGGCAACGCAGGCGAGTTTTCCTTTTCCGGCAAATTTTCCAGTTCCCGGAAGATTTCCCTTTCGATAAATTCATTTTTGAAATTCTCTTTCTGCAATATGCCGTAAGCTTGTTTTTGCAGTTGGCTGTAGAAATCGGGCTTGAACTTGATCAGCCGGACAGCGGCTTTTTTCATGCTTTTCAATGTCAGGGACAGCTTTTCCCCCTGCATGGCCACATCAATGCGCGGCGAACGGCTGGAGCAGACCCTGGCCTCGAGAGCGAGTTTTTCCGGAAGTTGTTCCTTGTAGACATTGGTCAGGCTCCTGTCGACGAGGATGTTCAGCGTGTCACCTGAAAACA
>JBAXOR010000284.1:0-2048 GCA_037133155.1 Chrysiogenales bacterium
GCAGGTTTTGATGATATATTCCCTGGCAAAAGAACCGTCAATGTCGGTGATGATTTCCGGAGCCTGCTCCAGCTGGAGATAACGGTCAAAATAATAACCGATCAGGGCCGCCATTTCTTCGCGGTTGATTTCAGTTTTAAAAAAGATTTTTTTGAATTTTTCCGGCAGATTCATTTCCTGGAATTGCCCGCTGATCCGTTTCCTTTCGCCTTCCAGTACAGTATCGCCGGGATTAAAGGCCAGCAAACGGTCCAGGGTGATCAGGGCCAGGTCGAATTTGCCGTTTTTCTCGTAAATGACGGCAAGTTTCAGCAATACCTCCTGATTGTATGGCTCCTTTTCCAGCACGGCTTCGTAAAAAGGCAAGCTATGGTCCCATTGGTTTTCCTGGAAATAGTAAGCGGCGATTTGCAAAGTGATGGCCGTTATTTCAGGAGAAAAAAAGGCGGCTTGCTGCAGGGCTTCGATATATTTTTCCTTGGCGATATTTTTGTATGATTCGGCCTGCAGCAGGTATTTTTGAGTGGAACTGGCTTTGATGTTTTCATACCTTAGTTTGACCCAGGCGTTGCCCGGTGCCCTGGTCAGCAGTTTTCCGTAATATTGATAAGCATCCGTTATTTTTCCTTCCAATTCATAAATCGTGGCCAGGCCGACTGCAGCTTCCAGGTTCTCCGGGTTATTTTCCAGTGCCTGGGTGAACTGGGCGGCAGCAGCGCTGAATTTCTTGCGCGCCAGGAAAACATAACCGAAAGCGACGATCTTTCTATCTAAACGCACTTCGCTGCGCTGAAACAGATTATAGGCCACGTCGGTATTTCCTTTTTGCAAATTCGCCCACCCTTCCGTATAAAAAAAATCATTGAAATCGCTGCTGTTGATCTCGGGCAGATGGAAATCGATTATTACCGGCTTTACACCGCCGCAGCCAATGGTAAACAGGATGAGCGCCGCAGGCAAAATAGTTTTCATTGAATCGTACCTCCGTGGTTTTCCTTGAATTTTAACATTTTTTCCCGGGAACTTAAAACCTTGACCCGGAAAGCGCCGTCGATCCGGTTTTTCTCCAGGATAATGGCCCATTGGCTCAAGGCGTCCAACTGCTGTTCATCGGTGACTTCGAGCTGATATAATTCGTAATCAATGAAGTAATATTGAAAAATCACCTCTTTAAGATCAGTAATTCCCAATTGATCAAGGGCCGAAATATATACTTCCCGGTTGCTTTTTTTAGTCAGCAGGGCTTCCCGGTCGGTAAGCAAATCTATTTTGTTATATATGGTAATGATCTTATCACGGTCGATTTTCAACTGTTGCAACACTTTTTCCACTTCGTTTTTCTGGCCGAGCCAGTCGGGATTGGTCAGGTCGATAATATGCAGGATCAAGTCGGCGTGATGCACTTCTTCCAGGGAAGCCTGGAAAGACGTGAATAACTCCTCGGGCATGCTGCGAATAAATCCCACTGTATCGGACAGGATAAAATAGTAGCCGGGATGGACGTCGAAAAGGTCGACCCGGCGCAGCAGCGGATCAAGGGTGGAAAACAGCTTTTTCGAAATATACACATCTTCTCCGCTCAAGGTTTTAAAAAGGGTCGATTTCCCGGCCGATGTGTAACCGACCAGTGAAACCAGCGGTACCGGGAGGGAGCGTCGTCTCTGGCGCTGCAAGTCCCTGTTTTTCAACACGGTTTCCAGCTTGTGGCGGATGCGGGAAATTTTATCCCTGATCAGCCGGCGGTCTGTTTCCAGCTTGCTTTCACCTGGACCGCGGGTGCCGATGCCGCCGCCCAGCCTGGATAACGCCACTCCCTTGCCGGTCAGGCGCGGCAAAAGGTAAAGCAATTGGGCCAGTTCCACCTGCAGCTTGCCTTCAATGCTGCGGGCGCGCTGGGCAAAAATATCCAGGATCAGGCGGCTGCGGTCAATAACTTTGATCCCCAGTAAATCTTCCAGGTTCCGCTGTTGCAGGGAGCTGAGCACATTGAAAAAAACAACCAGATTGGCTCCGGCGGCAGCTGTTTGGAGCTTGATTTCTTCGGCCTT
>JBAXOR010000285.1:0-2046 GCA_037133155.1 Chrysiogenales bacterium
GGTAGAACGCGACCTTCGCAAGGTTGAGATGGCGGTTCGATTCCGCCTGGCTCCATTCCGCCAGCATAAAGTTCGGCGAGAAAAATAATAAAGTTCGGTGTTCGGAGTTAGGAGTTCGGAGCGAAGATTAAGAATGAACAGGAATAAGATAAAGAAGGGGGATAAACCAGAATTCCCCATCAAGTTTGAGAGTAGATGGATTATAGGTGAAAGCATTATCATTTTAGGTTATTTAAGCCGGAATAAGTGTAATTTTATTTGATCATCTCATGCAAAATTGGATCTAAAATGGTCATTTGCGCTGGCAAAAGCTGTTTTGGACAAACCTCTTCCAATCGCTTTTCTGAACCATCCGCAAATATTTGCCGGCATTATCCGGAAGCCGGAGCTCTGGTCATCGTCATCATCCTGGCTCTGGCGCGCAGCAGCGCCGCGTAGGTATCTGCTCCGGCAGCCACGCGGATAATCAAGCGGTTGGCGTGCAGCAGCACCCGAGCCGGCAGGTGGATCAGATGAAAACGGATGGCCTTCATCCGCTTGTTCCGCCAGTGCGCATCCAATACGAACCGTTTCATGACCGACTGCATATTGAAAGCCAGCACCGCATACCACCACCAGGCCGCATTGGCTCCGAACTTGCCTGAGGGGAACATGCCGCCCGCCAGGTCGTTCTTCAAAATCGCGTGCGCTTCCTCGCTCTTGCCGCAGCGCTCATCATGCCAGCCAATCATTTTCCCCCCTGCCCAGTTCAGGTTGGATACCACGCCGAACACTTTATACCTTTTCTGTTTCATTTTTAGCACCGGAAATGGAAACTCCAGTTGTTCCTCCATCCCGGGCAACGGCCGTTCCACCAGCTCCTGCCGCGTGGCAAAGTAGCGATATTCCCGACCCCGTTTCTTGTGGCCAATGGCGCTGGGAACGTAACATACCTCAGCCCATTCCCGACCGCCGGGAATCAGCTTCCCCGTCTCGTCCACATCCAGTGGCAGCCATTCCGTTTCGGTTACCTCGTATACCGCTGTTTTGTATGCTTCGGTCACCGGACAGCTTATGGCGAAACCGATCCGGCCGAAACGCTCCTTAAGCCGATCTGTCCCGCTCTCATCGTCCATGTAACCCAATAAATCATGCTGGTAACTCGCACAATCGGACCGGTACAGCACCTCGGTAACTCCGGCCGGCAGCAGCGCCAGTGCTTCCTTGAAGATCCGCAAAACATCATGGTTGGCAGGTACATTCCCGTCCCGAAACTCTGTGTGCAACATCATCTCCATCTCCCGCCAAAATACGTTCATCGGCTGGTAACCCTTGCCACCTTGATAGGTGTACAGGGCGGACTCTTTCCATGTCTCCGCCACCGTGGCGTCGCCGTCCAGCGTCGCTGTCTTCTCCACTTTCAATCGCTGTACCCTGGCAATCAATTTGCGGTTGGCTTTTATAAATCCGCGCAGGTGACTATTACTTTCGGGAATGATCGCCTTCCCCTGCTCTCGCGGCGCTTCCTGGTGAAACGCCTCCAGGTAGCGGAACACAGTCGAGGCTGCCGGCAACTTCTTTTGTGACTTGCGCCGAAGTCTCTTTGCCAATTTGCCGCGCCGCTCCAGCTTCTCCCATAACCGGCAAAAACCGTCATCCTGTTCCAAGCGCTCCAAATCTTCTACGCAATCTCCACCGACTATATTCAATAATATCAACAACAATCCGATATGCCTGTCCATGTATCCCTGATCCGAATCGCGAATCCCGATACTGCTATCCAAAATATGGCCAAGTTTTAGGGCTCGAAACAAATCCAAATACAATCCAACCCCGCCCAGCGCCGTCAACCCACCTTCTCTTTTCTCTAGCTCATACTTGAATGGAAGCAATCCTTGTGACATAATATCTTCACCTCGTTGGTTATGGATTTTGCTTGATCTCAGAACCCATTATACCTTGTTCTATCAAGGCCAACGAGGTTTTTTTATTTTTATTGATGGGGAATTAAGGAGAAAGGGAAAGCTGAGGAAAGAACAAGGGAAGAAAATGGACAAAAATGAAAAA
>JBAXOR010000286.1:0-2042 GCA_037133155.1 Chrysiogenales bacterium
TACGGTTCCAGGGTCATATCGCGCTGGATCTGATCGGATTGTTCCGAGGCCACCATGGCATCTTCCAAAGATATCTTGCGAGCTTTAACCAGTTCTATCAGGTGCTGGTCAAATGTTTGCATGCCCAAATCCCTGTTCTTGGCCACGTGCTTCAATATCTCATCCGTTTTTTCCAGATTCTTCAGACACATCTTGATGGTTTTGTTAACCAGCATGATTTCACAGGCCGGGATGAGGCCGGTTTTTTCCAGGTTGGGTAACAGCTGCTGGGAGATGATGGCCATCAGGTTGTCGGCCAACCGCTGCCTGGCCGATGCTTGCTCTTCGGAAGGGAAATAGCTCAGGATGCGATTCAGGGTGTGCATGACATCCGGAGTGTGGATGGAGGCCATGATCAAGTGACCGGTTTCAGCGGCTTTCATGCAGGTGTCGACGGTCTGCTGATCGCGCAGCTCGCCCACCATGATGATGTCCGGATCCTGCCGCAACGCCGCCCGAAGCGCGGTGGCAAATGATTCGGTGTCCGGGCCTATCTCCCGCTGCGAGATGATTGATTGATTTTTTTCGAATATGAACTCAATTGGGTCTTCGATGGTGACGATGTGGGCGCGCCGCTTCTGGTTGATATAATTAATGATTGTCGCCAGGGTAGTGGATTTGCCATTGCCGGTAGCGCCGGTAACCAGGATCAATCCCCGTCTTATCTCGGCGATTTGTTCGAGTACCTTGGGCAGGTTCAGCTCGGCAAAGGTGCGCGCTTTCAATGGGATAAGCCGCAACACGGCAGCGTACCTGTTGTTCTGGCGGAAAACATTCACCCTGAAGCGGGCTATTTCAGCTACGGCAAACGATCCGTCATAGTCCCTGATTTCCTTTTTAAATTTTTCTTCATCATTATACTTGGCCAGCGTTTGCCCGATATAGAGGGTATCCGCTTCGGTCAAAACCGGATACTTGAGCAGGTAAAGTTGTCCCATGTGCCTGACCATGGGCGGGATGCCGACTTGAAAATGAATGTCCGAAACTTCTTTTTGGGCGGCAAAACTTAATATTTGATTCAGGTTTATTTGTGACATGCGCTTTTTCCTCGCCAAACTTGTTGGCCGATTGTTGGACCAGGTCGCGAATTAAATCTCATGGAACTATGATAATAAAAAAATACAAAAAATTCAAGTCACTATCAAATCAATATTTAGTGCCAGGGTCATTGGCCGTCCAGTGCAGCTGCAGGCTGCTATTTTTTATTTTTAAAGCGCTGGACATCGCGGTCCATTTCCCGCTTGATATCGCGTTCTTTGAGTTTTTGTTTTTTCTCGTATGCCCTTTTACCGCGCACCAGGGCGATTTCGATTTTAACCATGCCTTTGGGCGTCAGGTATAACTGCAGGGGAACGATGCTGAAGCCGCGTTCCTTGACTTTCTGATCCAGGCGGTGAATTTCCCGTTTGTTGAGCAGCAGTTTACGTTTTCTTTCAGGCTCATGGTTGAAAAAGCTGGCGTTCAGGTAAGGGGTGATATGGCAGCGCAGCAGGAAAGCTTCCTGGGCGTGAATTTCCACAAAAGAATCTTTGAGAGTGACTTGTCCGGCCCGGATCGATTTGACTTCGGTGCCGGCCAGAGCGATGCCGGCCTCGAATTTGTCGAGGATTTCGTAGTCGTGGAAAGCTTTTCTATTGAGGGCTATGATCTTCATGGCCGATCAGGAGGATTTCTTCGATTTTTCTTTTTCCCATTTTCTTGGCTACAAGCAGGTTTTGCTTGATCTTGACCCGGGCGTTTTCCTGGGGCATTTTGCCGTAATGATAGACAAACAAGCCGGAAATGGTCGTATAGTCCTTTTTTTCAGGCAATTCCATTTCCAGCCGCGAATTGATCTCGGCTACCGGCGTACTGCCTTTGAACTGGTAGACGTTGCGGTTCAGTTTCTTGATGTTTTTGCTGCCGATATCAATGTCACCCAGAATGCCGCTTAAAATGTCGCTCAAGGTGATGATGCCGATGGTAGATCCGTATTCATCCAGAACTACCGCTAAATTCAGCTT
>JBAXOR010000287.1:0-2015 GCA_037133155.1 Chrysiogenales bacterium
GCCATGGGCATCGCGCCAGCCGCCTTCTTCACGAAAGCTGAAGGCGGGCCGATCGTTCTCGAGGATAAGATCGACCATAACGGTCTTGCCGCGGAAAAATTTACTGGAACCGGGACTGCGGTGCTTGGCGTATCCTTCAAGTCCCAGGCTCGTCGCCACAACGATTCCCTGTGGGATGGTCAGTACCAGGTTCAATTCGCCCATTTAATTACTCCTGCGTGTAAGTAGTGACATGTTGTTCACTTGAATTTGCGCTGGAATAAATGACTTTCCGCAACCGAAGCGTCCGCATTGGAATTCACTTCCCCAGCGCCCAAATATATTATGCTAATTCCTACGAGAGTGTCAAGTTGATGTTCAAATTAAAGATTCAACGGTAATGATTTCATAAGACCCTAACGAAGTTGCCCGCCCGGGATTTTAAGTCCCGTGCGTCTGCCAATTCCGCCACCCCGGCCCAAAATGTGATGGTAGAACATCCATCACTCCGAATCAAGAAAAGATAAATGCTTGATTTGACTTTTTGAAAAATTTGACAAGCTGGAATCGTTATGTTAGGAATTGTTTTCGAAAACTCGCTCAGAAAGGAGAACTTTCATGGCCTCAAGAGGGAAGTGGAGCTCTAAAATCGGTTTTATCCTGGCCGCCGCTGGTTCGGCTATCGGCATCGGCAACATCTGGCGTTTTCCATATATGACCGGAAAATACGGTGGCGCCCTGTTTCTCTTTGTTTACCTGGCTGCTGTGATCCTGCTGGGTATGCCGGTGCTGATCGCCGAAATCGCCCTCGGCCGTTCAACCGGTAAAAATCCGGTCGGAGCTTTCAAGGAATTGCGGCCCAAGGGCCCTTGGAAACTGGTCGGCTATTTGGGGGTCATTGCCGGGGTAATGATCCTATCTTATTATTCACTGATTTCTGGCTGGACCCTGGGTTATTTTTTCAAGACCATGGTGGGCGGCCTGAAGAATGTGAGCACTGCGACTACTCCGGTAATTTTCGATGTCTTTGCCCGGAATTTTTTGTTACAGGCATTTCTTTTAGCCGCTTTTCTTTTCATTACTGGATATATCGTAGCCAAGGGTATTTCGAGCGGCATTGAAAAAGCATGCAAGTTCCTGATGCCAGTACTTTGTGTCATCATGTTGATCCTGCTGGTGCGCTCCCTGACGTTGCCTGGCGCAATCAAAGGTGTGGAGTTTTATCTCAAACCCGATTTTTCAAAACTTTCTCCCCGGGTGATTATCGATGCCCTGGGCCAAGCCTTTTTCAGTCTCAGCCTGGGCATGGGGGCCATGATCACTTATGGCTCCTACCTGAAAAAGGAGGAAAACATTCCGGTTGGCGCTGCCTGGGTGGCTTTCCTCGATACCATCACCGCGGTCATGGCCGGTTTCATCATCTTCCCGGCCCTGGCTTCCTACGGCATGAGCCCGACCGGCGGCCATCCGCTGGTCTTTCATATCCTGCCAGTGATTTTTGACAAAATGCCGTTCGGCATCTGGTTCGGCATGCTGTTTTTTCTCCTGCTCGGTGTGGCCGCTTTGGCTTCCACGGTATCTTTGCTTGAAGTGGCTGCTGCTTACTGCATCGATGAAAGGAAATGGAGCCGGAAAAAATCAGTATTGCTGGCTTCAGTGGTCTCCTTTATTATCGGCGTTCCATCGATTTTATCATTCGGCAACGTGAATTTTTTCCTGAAATTACCCCTGATAAATATAAGTTTCTTTGAAATGATGGACTTCGTCTGGGGTTCGCTTGCTCTGTCCGTTGGTGCTTTGTTCATCGCCATCTACGTGGGTTATGTATGGAAAAGCAGCAATGCCCTGAAGGAGATAGGCCAGGGGACAAAAAAATTCAGTTATGGCCGGATCTGGTCGTTTTCTATAAAAGTCCTCTGCCCGCTGCTCATCCTGCTGACACTGATCATTTTGATCATCGGCTAGCCGCGCTAATTTGAACGGCAAAGCCGATAGGAGTTTCAACATGGAAAATTCGCATCAAAACCCTGTCGAGT
>JBAXOR010000288.1:0-1997 GCA_037133155.1 Chrysiogenales bacterium
CCATTCCTTTTTCTTTTCAGCAACTGATTCTTTGGTCGCTTCATCCAGCCCGGCCTTGATAATCTCGATCGAATCTCTTGGGCCCAGCTTGAGCTTTTTTATTTGATTTTTCGTTAACGCTTCCGGAATATTGGAATTCAGGACCAGAAGGGTAATGGTCTTGTTTTGATAATCAAATACCACGCCCCTGATGACCACATCGGTAAAATCCCCGCCCTGGAAGGGATAATTTTGCGCTTTGATCCTCACATATTTATCGATATAATCTTCCGGATCCAATTGAATGGATTGGTGACGTGTTTTTTTGGAACCGGGGATAACATAGACAGCCAGGGCCTTGCCCTTGCGCTCCGCCCCGGTCCCGAAAAGAATCGCGGCCGCGATCTTGGCGCCAACTGTAGGCTCGCTGACCGCGTCCAAAATGATGGCGTTGGCGCCCAATTTGGCGGCTTTTTTCCTCATGGATTTGAACATCTGCGCTTCGTTGCTGGAGGCGCTGTCGGCTTTGGAATTCAGGAGGGCGATCTCTTCATAATCGCCGGGAACTCTGCTGGCGGTGGTATAGATGATGACGTCAACTGGATCAATAGGCTCCCTAATATTCGCAGCATTCAATACCGTGGTGTTGGTGTGCACACAGGCGGCAAATTGTACGATAATGAAAACAACCGCCAGCCAAACAAATAATTTTTTCATATTCCCGCTCTCCTTTGAAAAATTCAGAATCTTGTTTTCCAAAACAAATAATAAAGAAAAAACAAAAAGTTGTCAATAAATTTTGGCAAAATAGTGTCAGGTCGGATCCGCCGGTGTTTTGCCTGCGGACGGTCGCCCGCACACAACTGCAATCATCCGAAAAAACGGCCGCTGGGGACATTTGTGAAATACCTCCCCTGATACTGTAAAAAGCATGTTTTTACTTGTTAAATTTTGCTGATTTTTCATTGACCTTGCTAAATTTTTATGCTATTAGAACCTTATATAAATTATTTATACTTTTTGCATAGATAATTTGTTTCTAAGAGGCTTTTATCCCCCCTGCCAGGGGACTTCGCAGTTGCGCTGGGATAATTTTTTGTGATACTATATTTAAAAAGAAGGAGGAATAAATGAACGTTTCAGATCAAAAACCACAAGGGAAAAAGTACAAAATCGCCTGGCTGCCCGGCGATGGCATCGGCATTGAAGTGTTGGAGGCAGCAAAGATCGTTCTGGATAAATTGAAGTTGAACGCCGAGTATATTCACGGCGATATCGGCTGGGAATTCTGGTGCAAAGAGGGCGACGCTTTTCCGCAACGCACCATCGATCTGCTCAACAGTGTGGATGCGGCCATGTTCGGCGCCATCACGTCCAAACCGGTCAAGGCCGCCGAGGCCGAATTGGTTCCCGAGCTCAAAGGCAAGGGCATGGTATATCGTTCGCCGATCGTGCGTATGCGCCAGCTTTTCGACCTGTACACCTGCCTGCGTCCGTGCAAGGCCTATGCCGGCAATCCGCTCAACTACAAGACCGCGATCGACCTGGTCGTCTTCCGTGAAAACACCGAGGGGCTTTACGCCGGCGTCGAATTCAACCCCATGCCCCAGGAGCTGAAGGACACCCTGCTGAAGATCTCCAAGCCGTTCATCGCTTTCAAGGACGTGCCGCTGGACCAATACGCCCTGACTTGCAAGATCAACACCAGGAAGGGCTCGGAGCGGATCGTGCGGGCGGCTTTTGAATACGCCAAGAAATATGGCCGCAAAAAGGTGACCGTTATCCACAAGGCCAACGTGGTACGGGCCACCGAGGGCCTGTTCCTCGAGATCGCCAAAGAGGTGGCCAAGGACTATCCCGGCATCAAATGCGATGACGCCAACGTCGACGCCATCTGCATGTGGCTGCTCAAGGACCCCATGAATTACGAGGTGCTGGTGGCCACCAACCTGTTCGGCGACATCATCTCCGACCTCTGCGCCCAGATGGTCGGTGGCCTGGGCTTCGGCTGCTCGGGC
>JBAXOR010000289.1:0-1992 GCA_037133155.1 Chrysiogenales bacterium
AACCCAGGTAAAAAATTTGAAAATACACGCCACAATGTTGGGTTTATGGCGATTGACGAATTTGCAAAAAAAAATAATCTTGATTATGATTTCTTCCCAGATTGTCCTAAAGAACAAGCAGTCGCTGTTGCAAACCATTATTGCCAACATGATTGCTCCGTTGCAAATCACATTCCAGAAATCATCCAATTTTGTTTCTGCCGAGTTGGGTCGCTATTTTTTTTTAAGAGGTGTTTTTAAAAAATATCAACTGCTTAAAAAAAAAGATATTGATTTAAAAATCGAAAATTATTCTTTAAAAAAGCAACTCCGCGATTTGAAGATACCGGGAGAATTCAGGAAAAAAATTGATCGTTATATCGAGGCTGCCGTGATCGCGGTTGACGTTAATTTCCCCTATGGTTCGCTCATGATCGATCAGGGTTTGCGTGCCGGTTTGGCAGAAAATGATGTAGTGTTGAACAGCGACGCCGAATTGGTTGGGAAAATAGTCAAGCCGTTAACGGCTTTTTCGGCTCAGGTGCGCCTGATCACCAATTCCATCGGCGGGACCGGGGCTTATATCGAGGGCAATATGCTTGAAGGTTTGCTCAAAGGCAGGGATGGCCCCGACTGCAGCTTTCAATATTTATTGGTTAATAAAACCGTGCTTCTGGGCGCAATTGTGATCACTTCCGGCACCGATTTGATTTATCCCAATTACCTGCCGATCGGAAAAGTGATCAAAGTTGAGCAGGATTATTTAACCCAAAAAATTTTGGTTCGGCCATTTTTCGTTGAGAAGCCGATGAAAAAGCTGGTGATTCTGTCACATGAATAATCGTTTTCGGAATATTTATTTTATTTTGATGTTTGTCGGGCAGATTGCCATTGCCAGGTATTATAAATCGTTGCGCTTCAATGTTGATCTGCTTTACATGGTTGTTTTCTATATTTCCATTAAATCGGGATTCATGAAAAGTATAATCAGCGCTTCGTTAATTGGCTTATGTTCCGATTACCTTTCGGGCGGAGTTATGGGAGTTTTTTCCTTTTCCCGCACCCTGGCCGCCTATTTTTTGAATACGTTTTCCCGTTTTATGGATTTGAAGAATAATTTATTTATTTTTATGCTGATTTTCATATCCCTGCTTTTGTCCAATTTAGTGGCTTTTGTTTTCTTTGCCCTTGTTTTCAAATACAAGATCACCGCCAGTTTGCTGATTTATCAGCCGCTGTTCACCGCCAGCGTCGGCACGATTATTCTGGGATTAAAAAAAATCAAATCACTCCTTGATGTATCCTAACAAAAGGAAGTTATCCGGCGAGTACATAAAAAAAACTGCCATTGTTGCGATCGGCATTCTAATTACTATTTTTTTGGGAATTTTTGCCGCTTTTTGGCATATTCAGATTGTCAACAATGAATATTTCCGCCGCTTGGCCATTCAAAATATTACCAGATCGATTGAATTGACGGCACCGCGCGGCCTGCTTATGGATAGTTCGGGGGTTATTTTAGCTGAAAACAAGATTAATTTTACCCTTTATCTGGTTCGCGAAAATGTGGTAGACATGGAAAAGACCTTGTGTCTGGCCAGTTTTTTTACCGTCAAAAAGGCGGATACTATTCGCCGTATCATTGCCAGATATAAAAAATACCCTCAATTCTACCGTATCCCCATCAAAAACAGCCTTGCCCGCGGCACTGTAATTTTTATTGAAAGCAGGCAAGAAGAATTTCCTGAATTTGAAATCGGGATCGAACCCACCCGGACCTATCCGCTCGGTAATTGTGCTGCAAATGTTTTGGGTTACATATCCGAGATTTCCGAAGCCGAATTGAGCTCAAAGGAGTGGCATGGATATGGCCTGGGGGATTTTATAGGCCGCAGCGGCATTGAAAAACAATACGAGCCGTATTTGCAAGGTGTGAAAGGCAGCCAGATCGTAATTAAGGACAATCTGGGAAAAATTCAAAAAGTCCAGTCTGTAATCAATCCCGTGAAAGGT
>JBAXOR010000290.1:0-1985 GCA_037133155.1 Chrysiogenales bacterium
CTGGTGCCGATTTTATTCCGTGAAATTCACGGTCTGCTACTGGATAACCCGCGTCTGAGCTACACTGCCGCCGCGAACCTGAGCCAATTGCGACGGGTGCTGATGGTCAATCAATCAGCCATCGGCAGGAATTCCCGCTCCTGTCCGGCTACTTATATTGGAATTATGGCCATGATCCGCGAACTTTTCGCCGTGCTGCCTGAAGCCAAGATCAAGGGTTATTCCCAGAGCCGCTTCAGTTTCAATATCCGCGGCGGCCGCTGTGAGGCCTGCCAGGGCCTGGGCGTTCAAAAACTGCCGATGAGCTTCCTGCCGCAACTGGAGATCAAATGCCCGGTCTGCGACGGCCGGCGCTACAATTCCGAAACGTCGCGGATCAAGTTCAAGGGGCGATCCATTGCTGATGTGCTCGACCTGACGGCCAGCGAAGCGTTCGAACTTTTCGCCAATATCCCGTTGCTGGCCAGGAAAATCCGTATCCTGCTCGATGTCGGTCTGGGCTACCTGCGCCTGGGCCAAAGTTCGGAAACGCTTTCCGGCGGGGAATCGCAGCGCATAAAGCTGACCAAGGAACTTTCACGTTCAGCGGCCGTTTCAACGGTGTACGTGCTGGATGAACCGACGGTCGGCCTGCATTTTGATGACGTGCGCAAGCTGATCGATGTATTCAGGGCTTTGATCGATCGCGGTCACACGGTGGTGGTCATCGAGCATAACCTGGAAATTATCAAGGTCGCCGATTACCTGGTGGATCTGGGGCCGGGCGGGGGCAAGAACGGCGGCAAGATTTTGTACCAAGGAGATGTGCAGGGTATAGTTGAATGTAAAGACTCGCTAACAGGAAAGTATTTGAAAAGAAAATTGATGGATAATATATGGTCGACGGTTAATCGAGATGAACTGAAAAGGTAAAAGTAAAAAGGCAAAAGGTAAAAGTAAAAAGGCAAAAGGCAAAAGGCAAAAGTGAAGAGAAGGGTGATAAAACAAGCTGCATTCGGGCTATGCGAATTGGATGCTCAGTTTTTTCTTCTCTTACTTTTACCTTTTTACTTTTTCCTTTTACCTTATATAGCCCATCTTTAACATTGAACACATCGAACTAAATTCTTCCCCTCACCCTCATTTTATGTTACCATAACACTTGAATTTCACGCGTAACAACGCTTTGCGGAGCGAAATCGATGTCTCTTTCCGAACTTATTGGCAACACGCGCATCAAGAGCACTCTGGCCAGCTATCTGCTTAACCAGCGCGTCCCCTCCAGCTTGATCTTTACCGGTTCCGACGCTTACCATCAGCTGATTTTCGCCTTGAATTTTGCCAAAAGTATGGACTGCCTGGAGAAAAAAAATGACGCCTGCGACCGCTGCCACTCTTGCCTGGCCATTGACAGGAATATTTTCCCCGATGTTCAAGTCATGGCTCCGGAAGGTCAGTTTTACCGAAAAAGCCAAATGGATGACCTGATCGAAACCGCCTCCCGGCGCCCACTGCGGGCAGATAAAAAAGTCTTCATTTTAAAAGATGCCCAGTGCCTGAATGAAACAGCGGCCAACGCTTTTTTGAAAACCCTGGAGGAGCCCCTGCTGTCGAACGTGTTTATCCTGCTGACCAGCAATCTGAATCTGATTCTGCCCACCATCCAGTCGCGCTGCCAGATACTGAAGTTTCTGCCCCTGTCTAAAGATGAAATCAGGCTCGAATTGAAACAAAAAGGAGTTGACCCGGAAAAAGCGCTCCTGCTCGCTTTTTTCGGTTCCGCTGGCCTGGAAAATGTGGCGGAGGTTGATTGGCCGGAGCTGGAGGAAAAACGCTCGGCCATGCTCTGCATCCTGGACAGGTTGCTCCGGCAAAACGCGATCGAAGATATTCTTCTGGATTTGTATGACCGCAGCCGCAGCCGTGAAAGTTTTATTTCCTATTTCCGTGAAATGGTCAATTTGATTTCAGTGCTGTTAAGAGATATAATGATCCTGATGGTCGAT
>JBAXOR010000291.1:0-1965 GCA_037133155.1 Chrysiogenales bacterium
GGCAAATGGCTTTTTGAAAAAATATTGGCCAGCGGTCATCACCATTTCAAACTGCAAATCAACGACCAGGAAATCAGCGAATACCGCCAAAATTATGCCTCTACCAGCGGCTTGCCCTTTCTGTTGATCGGCAGTCACGGCAATCTGGAAATCGCCATGAATCGCAGCAAGGCCTTCAGAGAATTGAAAGCTCAGTTGAATCAAAAATTTTTACTTGTGTTTTACTGATCGGCGAGAGGTATCTTGCAGCATTGTCTTTGTGATGTTCGACTTTTTATTATGATTATATAAAAATGTCATGGCAATTTTAAATGAATATAAAAATCTGTCGGAGGTGAAACCATGTCGTATTTGCTCGAGGTGAGGGAAATTTTGGAATTCGCGATTTATATTGAACAGCGAGGTTATGAATTCTATATCGGGGCCATGAAAAAGTTCAGCGAGGCGCGGGCCACCGAACTTTTCCAGTACCTGGCCGACGAGGAATTCAAACATGAGGAGTTCTTCAAGAAACTGCTGGCAGAAAGCGGCGGGATAAAGGACGAAAGCCACGACCCGGAATACCAGGCATATATGCGCGAATTCTGCAAAGCCCATTCCCTGGCTGATCGTACGGTGACCACGGCCCGGCTCGCCCAAGTAACAAACCTGGAAGAGACCTTGGAGATGGCCATGGGTTTTGAAAAGGATTCGATCATCTTTTTTTCCGAGTTGAAGGGAATTTACACCAAGGGCAATTATGCCGCTGTGGATAAGATCATCCGCGAAGAAATGGGCCATTTGCGCAAGATTTTCCAGATGAAGCGTGAATTGGTCAAAAAATAAACTTTAATAATAGTGCTTTAATTTATTTTATCAAGGAGGGAGTATGAAACTGACGGAAATTATTGAAAAGCGGCGCGCCTTTCGTTCCCTGGGGCCGGCCAAGATCGATGAGCGTCTGGTTCACGACCTGGCCGCGGCCGCCTCCCTTTCGGCTTCCTGCTTCAACAAGCAGCCCTGGCGTTTTGTGTTCGTCATTGACAAGGAGGTCCTGGGTCGGCTGGAGGGAGCCATAAACAAGGGCAATGAATGGACCAGAGCCGCTTCGATGATTGTTGCCGTTGTCAGCCAAAAGGACATGGATTGCCTGGTCAAGGAAAGGGAATATTATTTATTCGACACTGGCATGGCTACTGCTTTTTTGATTTTAAAAGCCACGGAATTGGGCCTGGTCGCCCATCCCATTGCCGGATTTGATGAAGATAAATCCAAGGAAATCCTGGGAATTCCCGTTGCCATGCGCCTGATCACACTGGTGATTATCGGCGTCCATCAGCTTCCCCTAAACGCCCTGTTGAATGAAAAACAGGCTGAGGGCGAAAAAACGCGGCCCGAACGCCTGCCTTTAAGCGAAATCATGAGAATTGATCATTTTTAGGCGACAGGACGGGAGTGATTCAAGTTAATTTTCTTGCCCAGCAGAGCTGCGAAGTCCCCTGTAAGGGGGGATAAGAGCCTTAGATAGCAAATTCAAAATTTGTTCTAAAAAGCTAACAAATTTTAGAACCTAAAAATAAATTTTTTATACTTTTTATTAAAAAATTTATTTTCAAAGGTTCTTATCCGGTTTTTACCGGGTTAGAATTTGCTATAAGGCTCTTATAGCTTCTTTGGCCAATTCATCGGCGCGATCATTCAAAATGATGCGGCTGTGGGCGGCCACCTTGTGAAACGTGATATGCGAGAAGCGGTCTTTCAGCGCCAGCAGCCGCAGCCATAAATCCTTGTTTTCCACAGGTTTTTTATTGGCCGTCAGCCAGCCGTTCTTCTGCCAGCGCATGTACCATTTCTGCACAAGGCAGTTGTGCAGGTAAGCGCTATCGGTGAACACCGCGACCGGCAGGGATGGCTTGTTGATTGCCTCAAGGGCCTTGATGCAGGCCAGCAGTTCCATGCGGTTATTGGTGGTATTTTTTTCTGCCC
>JBAXOR010000292.1:0-1952 GCA_037133155.1 Chrysiogenales bacterium
TTTCATTTCGGGGATTTTTCCCTGGTGCAGCACCATGCCGCCCAAGAGTTGCACGTCAAAATGTCTCATATTCAGGGTACGCCGCGCCGCTTCGCGGACCACGGCAAAAGTTTCCACTAAAAGATCATCGAGTGTTTCGCCATTCAACGCCCTTTTTTTTAATTCAGCTGTTTTGCCGCGCAATTGCTCGTCGCTCATTTGGCGCATGGCCGGTTCGAGGTCATTGATGAGGATGACCTTTGGTTGCAGGCGCTTCAGGTCGCGTTCAGTTTGGGTGCCGAATATTTTACGAATGATAAATTTAAACATTGTTATCCTATTATAGCAGAAATAGCGGTTTTATTTCAAATTGGAGAGCAGATTAAAAGTGCCTGGCTGAATTGCAGTTAATAGTTTTTCTTTTTTATCGCCGAATCCAGCAGGGCGGCTAAGGTACCGGTTCTTGTTTTAAAATCTTCTTCCTGCTTTTCTTTTAGCCGCGAAAGCTCGTCGCTGTAATCCACGGCAGGTTCTTCCATGGTAAGGGAAATTGTTTTTTGCGCCAGATCTACGGCCAGGACGCGGACATTGACCGTCTGGCCGACAGCCAGGATTTCTTTGGGATGGTTTACCCGGCGGTTGACTCCCAATTGTGAAATATGCAGCAGGCCGTCCACACTGGGGAACAGTTCGATAAAAGCGCCAAAAGTTTTTAGCCGCACGACCCGGCCCGAAAACTCGGCGCCAACGGCCAGTTTTTTGCCGGCTTCAACCCAAGGGTCAGCTTGCAGAGCTTTCAGGCTCAGGGATATTTTTTTAGTTTCGCGGTCTAATTTGATGATGGCCACGTTCAGTTTTTGCCCAACAGTCACAACTTCCTGGATGTTTTGCGTTTTCTGATATGATATTTCCGAAACATGGAGCAGTCCTTCAACACCGCCGATATTGACAAAAGCGCCGTAGTCATGTACCGAGGTTACCGTGCCTTCATGGGCCTGGTTAACTTCCAGTTCCTGCCAACGCAGCTTCATTATTTCCTGTTCATCGGCCTGGAGCAGTTCCTTGCGCCCGACCACGATGTTGCGGCCGTCTTCTTCGTATTGCATGACCAAAAAAGTATAAGTTTTGTCCAAATGGATTTCCGGATTCTGACAGTAATTTTTTTCTATTTGGGAAATCGGGCAGAAAGTTTTCTGGCCCAGGATAATCACTTCAAAACCGCCCTTGTTGACAGACTTCACTTTACCTTCCACCGGCAGGTGAGCGGTGAAAGCTTCGCGCAGCATGGCCAGGGTTGGCGAATCCTTGCTCTGCCAAGGATCGCTTCTACCGCTCTGGTGCAAACGACTGGTGCATTGGAATATGCCGTCGCGGAAGGCGCTAACCAATACCTGGATGGTTTCACCTTCATTGATGGTCAATTGGCCTTTGTGAATGCATTCTTCCTTGTCCATCATGCCTTCAGCGCGGGTGCCCAGGTCCAAAAATATATTTTCTTTGCCGATGGAAATAACTTTACCTTCGGCAACTTCGCCGACTTTGATTCTGATCTCCGAATGAACAGAGGCGTTTAGCAGATCGGCAAAGCTTGTTTCGCTGTTTTTTTCAGAAGTTTTTATCCCGATTTTGTTTTCGGTCATGCTTATCCTTATATTATTTAGAATGGCTATGGATTACCAAGATTCTTTATTTAGTGTAATCCGCCCCGGGGTAAAAGTCAATAGTGCATATATAGTATCAGTTCTGAAGAGCGAAACAGAATTTTCGAGGAAGCGCATCCGGGAATAGCCATTTTGCAAAAATTAGTATAAAATTAAGGAGTATTCTGTTTTGATTGGGGCTGGATATAGCAAAGGATAAAATAAGGAAGGATACAGACGGAGAAAAGATGTTTACGGATTTGAAAATGCGTAGTCATTATTTGTTGGACTTTTGGCGGTTCGATCAGATGCTTGATAAAAGCCTCCCAGAAA
>JBAXOR010000293.1:0-1947 GCA_037133155.1 Chrysiogenales bacterium
TGGGATGAGGTTTCTGCCCATTTACGCGCCATTATTTTTTCGCTTTTTCCCCTGCAAGCGGGAAAATATGATATTGTCGCGCAATCGGAAAACGAAACTGGAAACGAAAACATCGTGCTCAACTTGCCGGTCACGGAAGCCATTCTCGAAGGCATCCGCCAGATCCAGGACCAGTCGTTCATTGAAAGCAGATTCCAGGAAAATATGGCATTTTTTCCGGCCGCCAAACAGAATCCTTCCCCGAAAATGCTGAAACCATTTGAAATTCATGTGCTCTCCCTGGCGAGCGGTGGGAGTCTCCTTGCTGAAATCATCGCTAAAAGTGAATTGCTGCGCTTCGACACTTTAAAAATCCTCTATAGTCTGCTCAAACTGGGACATCTCTGTGACCGCCGGCAACCGGCCCGCCATCCGACTCCCAACGCCGCCTGCCATATTCCCACCACTTTCAACTCGTTTGAAGATATCCTGCAATACTATAATCGCAAATTTGAATATATTTACCGGGTCCTGTCCAAGGAAATCGGACCTGTAGCCCAGTCGATCCTTTTTGAAGCCATCACGGCCATCACGGAATTGATCCCGGCCTGTTTTCACAACCTGGAAATTACCAGTGCCGGCCGCATCGAAGCGAAATCGATCCTGAAAAGCATCTGGTATGAGAGTTTTGAAGAACACAGCAATGAATTCCTCAAAGGGCTGGAGGAAATCCTCTATGCCGAGATATATGCTGTCAAGCGCCACCTGGGCAAAGAACATGAAAAAGTGATTCTGCAATGGATCAGGGAACCCGGCAATTAATCCGCTTGCGCCAGCAGCTTGTTTTTCTGGCGCTGGTTTTCGTAATCCTGTTGCTGCTGCTGGGCTGATGAAACCCCTCATCCATGTTCTCGGGGCCACCGGCGTGGGCAAAAGCCGGGCAGCCTGCGCCATCGCCAAAAAATTCAATGCCGAAATCATTTCGGCGGACTCGGTCCAGGTTTACCAGGGATTTGATATCGGCACCGCCAAAATAGATTTGCAGGGACGGCGTGAAATCCCCCATCACCTGATCGATATCATCAGTGATTGCTCGCAATTCAACGCCAGTAAATTCCTGGAGCTGTCTTTTGCCGCCGCCGAACAGATCAGCGCTCGCGGCAAAATCCCCCTGGTTTGCGGCGGGACAGCCCTTTACTTAAGGGTCATGCTGCAGGGTATTTTCGCTGAAAATAAAAATGCCGCCACGCGTGTCCAATTGGAGGAAAAGGCGGTCCTTCACGGCTGGCCGGCCCTTTGGTGCGAGTTGCAGGCCATCGATCCCGTTTATGCCCGGAAAATCAGCCCCAATGACAGGGTGCGCCTGCTCAGGGCCCTGGAAATTCATCAGCACTGCGGCCTGTCCCCCAGCGAGGCCTTCAAACATTCGCGCTCCCCATTCGCCGCTTACAATTTCATTCGCGTCGGCCTGGAGACGGACAGAAAAAAATTGTACCAGCAAATCAACCGCCGCGCTGAACTGATGCTGGAAAAAGGACTGCTGGCCGAGGTCAAGGAATTGCTGAAGCGTTATCCGCCATCGTGCCCGCCTTTTAAAGCGCTGGGCTACAAAGAAATCGCAGCCCATTTGCGCGGTGAAATTGATTTGCCTGCGGCACTGGAATTGATCCAGCGCCATTCCCGCCAGTTTGCCAAACGGCAGCTTTCCTGGTTCAGGCAGGAAAAAGACATTCATTGGTTCGCTCCTGAAAATATTGAAGACATGACGAGGTTTATCAGCCAATGCTTAGCGAAAAAGCCTTAATTTGCGGTTTGTTTTCCGCCCAGCAAAGAGAAACGGAGAGCGCGGCCTGCATGGTGGAACTACGAGCACTGTGCCAGACGGCCGGAGCCGCTGTGGTCGCTCAAACCTGGCAGAAAAGAGCGGTCCCGGACCGCAAGTATTTAATCGGCCTGGGCAAGGCCGAA
>JBAXOR010000294.1:0-1941 GCA_037133155.1 Chrysiogenales bacterium
CATGCTAAAAATGGCCTCGATGATGACAAAACCGATATTCAGAACAATCCCGGTGGCGAAAGCACGATCGTATGTGCTGGACGGTGAATGGGGTTCGTGCTTCATGCCGCAGAGACCGCTAATGCCAATTTATATTTCGACAAGCTGGTAATCGGAATTGCCGAAGCCGATTTCCCGGGCGTAGTCTATCTGCACACGGTAGGGAATGTCAAATGATAGTTGCGAAAGGAGCCTGCCGGTTTTCTGCTCCACCAGGTCAAGTGAGGCAGCGTCAAGGGCCACCGGGTCAAAGGCGATCAACACGCCGATGTCCGGTGAGATTTTTTTGAAGCCACCTATGCAGTCGCAGTCCTTGCTGATGCGGTTTAAAAAATTGATATAAATGACCTTGTGCTGCTTAGCTAAGGCCACACCCCAGGCGTGTTCGACGATTTTGCGTTGTAGCTGCTCGTAGGTTTCGGACCAGTTGTAGCCGATGGCATCGAAGCGGCAAACGGTGAGGCATTCGGCGCAGCCGATGCATTTTTTCTTGTCAATTTGAGCGATCTGTTCCTTCATGGTAATGGCCTGGGCCGGGCACCAGGTGGCGCAGGAAGCGCAGCCGTTACATTTTTTCTTCTTGACCGAGGGTGTGGCTGTTGAATGCTGGGCCAACTTGCCGCGGCGGCTCGAGCATCCCATGCCCATGTTTTTCAAGGCCGCACCAAAACCCGATACCATGTGGCCGGTGAAATGGGAGACCACTACCAAGGACTGGGCCTTGACGATCAGCGAGGCGATTTTTACTTTTTGATACAGCCGGCCGGGGATTGGCACATCGATTTCCTCGTCACCGGTCAAACCGTCAGCCATGATCAGGGGAATTTGCGTGTTTTCGAAACCGAAACCATGACGCTGGGCCAGTTCAATGTGACCAACGGCGTTGGCACGCAGGCCGCTGTACAAAGTGGCTGTGTCGGTCAGAAATGGTTGGGCATTTTTCTTTTTGACCAGCCCGGCCAGCATAATAAAATTCAGCGGGCGGACGTAGCCCTGGGTATTTTCCTCACCGAAATGGGTTTTAAAGGCCACTAGGTCCCTATCCTTTACAAAAGCAAGCCAGTCGTTGTCTTTGATGGCTTTTGCGAGTTTTTGGCAAATCAGTTCATCGGCTTCGAAATCCGCGATCGGGATAAAAAAAACGTTTTCTTTCATGGGTTGCCTTTCTCCTTGGCAGACAGTCCGAATGAATTTACCGCTTGCATGCAGTCATTCTTAACATGTTAAAATTAAAATATAACTATTTCAGTATTGAAAGTCAATCCAACAAAAAAAACTTATCAGTGAATCACTTTTCGAGGCGCATTGAAGGGGCTGGAAATATTTAGATGGAAAAGCTCATTATCACTTGACTTTTTATTTTCTCTATGTTAAATCACTTACACCAGGAGGTCCATGTGAACAAAAAATATCTGGCCGAAGAAATAGCCAAACGCATCTCCATAAAAAAATATGAGGCCTATAATTTTATCGATCTTTTTATTGAAGTTGCCCTGGAAAACCTTGGCCAAGGCAGTAAACTGGTGCTTTCCAGATTTGGAACCCTAATTATTAAAAAGAAAAATAAAAAAAGGGTGATCAACCCCATCACCCGCCAGCCCATGATCATAGCCCCCACCAAAATCGTTAAATTCATTCCCGCGGAAAACTTGAAAAGAAAATTTGAGGGCAAAGGTTGAGTTCAATGAAGGGCAGTTAAAAAGGATTTCATTTCACCTGCTGACTTTCAAAAATCCTAAAGCCAAACGCAATTTAATTAAAAGTGAAGTCAGCAGTGCGGATTTTTTTTGCCTGGAAGCGCGGCAACTGCAATTGGCCGGTTTTCTGCCTGCCGAAGTCAAAGTTGTTCGTGAACAACGCTGGGGCGCCGCTGAAATCGAAGTGGCGCGGTTGCATAAGAAT
>JBAXOR010000295.1:0-1939 GCA_037133155.1 Chrysiogenales bacterium
TAAAGGCCTATGAAAAGGCAAGAGAAGGGCATGCACCGGACGGAGCTGCAAGAAAGAAATGATTGATCATTGGCTGCCAAAGGCGTTTTACGTGTCCGAAACCCTTCCGGAAGTGTAGCGGGCAATATTCCCCGACAACCATTTTCGTCCGGGCAGTATCACTTCGACCCAGATCTTTGGCCTTCTGTTTCAGAAATCGACAATGACCAGTCTTCCATCGTATTTCGGTAAAAGAATTTCATTGGTTTCAACTCTAAAAAAAGGCGTGGCAGTCGACAATCGCTCCTGTCCCTGAAGCGATCCTGATGCAAATTTGACAACATCAGCGAAAAGTGCTATCATTTATTCACTTCAATAAATCTTGAGGAAAAAAATGATCTCCCCCACAAAAAAACATGGTATTTTATTGCTTTTTATGGGATTATCAGGAGTTTTCCTGGTATGCGCCATTGTTTTGTCAGCCCGTCAGGTCGAAAATCAAAAAACCATTGAATCTTTGCAAAAAACCGTCGCCATACTCAACTGTAAGATCGGCAGCCATCAGCAAGCCATCGCCAAAACTGATTTTTACCGTTTCCAGGAAAATGTGTACCGCCTGCAAACTCCCGAATTTGCGAAAATCACCGATTCGGTTTTCAACCAGAGCCGAAAATACGGGTTCAATCCCTACCTGGTCATGGCTATTATTTTCGTGGAAAGCCGCTTTGACCGCCACGCCGTGTCCAGGGCGGGCGCCTATGGCCTGATGCAAATCAATTACGCGGTCTGGAAAGACGAGTTGAAAATCAATTTCAATAAAATCACCCAGGTCGATTACAACATCGAACTCGGACTCATTATCCTGAAAAGCTATCTGCGGGAAACTTCGGGAGATATGCTGCAGGCCTTGATACTTTACAACAATGGCTATCAACTGGCCAGCAACAACTATTCCGAAAAAGTCATCGCCACCAACTTTTACAAACACGCCAAGATCGGCTGAGATATTCCCCTTAATCCCTGACCAGGGGTTGTAAAAAAAAATTGTCTCCAGCATAATCTGTCCGTGGGAAGCGGCGGCAATTAAACCCGTTTATGCTAATTTTCAATTAAATGCCGTCTAACCCGATTTGATGATTCGGCAAACAGGAGGCGGGCATGAAAATATTTTCAGCAATATTGGCGGTCGCATTGACGGTGTTCCTGGCCGCGGCTTTAGCCCAGGGACCGCAGAAAGAAAATTTAAAAGTCATATACAACTTATCAGGAAATCTGCAAACCCTGGAAAACAAGGAACTGGTGATCACCTTTTCCGACGACATGGCGCCTTTGGGCGGAAAAAGAGATGGCGGCGCTATTGTCCAAATCACACCGGCAATCAAGGGTGAATTCTTCTGGCGCGGCAACCGCAGCCTGGCCTTCAAACCCGAGGCCCGTTTCCGTTTCTCCACTACCTATACGGCAACCATCCCGGCCGGGACCCGCTCGCTGGCAGGCAAGACCCTGCCGCAAGCCTTGCGCTGGCAATGGAACACGCCCCTGGTTCTTCCCGTTGCGATCAAGACCGCGGCCCAGGATTATTTTTCCGATCTAACTCCCGGAGAAAAATTGAATTTTCAGGTCTGGGTAAAAGACGCCATCACCCTGCGCTTCAACCAGCCGGTCACGGCCGTCAGCGCCAAAGATTTCATCGTCCTGAAAGAAACGAAAAGCGGGGAGCCGGAATTGATTCGCGCCTTCCAGAAAGCGGCCGATGAAGTCGAGATTCAATACACCCGGGACCTGAAGCGGGGTGCTGATTATCAGTTCATTGTAAAAAAAGGCTTTTGCGGCAGCGAAGTCAGCACCGGGACCGACAAGGATTTCACTTTTACTTTCGCCACCATACCGTCTTTTCAATACACCGGTGTTCGGCCGTTGATCACTTTCCCCGACGCAGCTTATTGCCGGCTTTCATTTT
>JBAXOR010000296.1:0-1938 GCA_037133155.1 Chrysiogenales bacterium
ACATTTTGGCCGAGGAGGACAATTTCCTGGAAATTCTGTTTGGCCAGGTATTCGGCTTCGCGCAGGATAGCGGCCAAAGGCCGGTATTTCTCGCGCCCGCGGCTATAAGGCACGATGCAGTAGGAACAGAAATTATCGCAGCCCTCCATGATGGAAATGTAGCCGGTGACCTGGCTGGAACGAGTGCTTGCAGCGGGCACCAGTTCCTGCCACTGTCGCGAGAAGGCCGCCGCCGTCTCGGGCCCGGCGCCGCGGCGGAGTTCATCGATGATTTCGCCGATACGGCAGAACTGGTGGGTGCCGACCACGTAGTCCACTTTAACTTTTTTTTTGAAAATGTTCTCTTTTTCCACCTGGGCCACGCAGCCGGCGACAATGATTTTCTTGGACGGCGGAAACTGGCCGATATAGGAGAATATTTTTTCCTGGGGTTTTTCGCGTACGGCGCAGCTGTTGATGATGATGATGTCGGCCGCTGCTTCGCTGCTGCCGAGTTCAAGTCCCTTGTTTTCCAATAAGTGGCGGATTTTTTCCGAATCGTTGACATTCATCTGGCAGCCGAAAGTCTTGATGAAAAAAGTCATGTTTTCGATTTGGTTAGGAGAAGCTCGGCGGCTTTCAGCACGTCGGCATTGATGGCGCTGCCGGCCATCAGGCGGGCGATTTCCCTGACCCGGGCGCTGTTTTCCAGAACCGTGGCCGTGCTGAAGGTCTGGTTATTTTTGAATTCCTTATTGATCAGGAAGTGGCGGTCGGCAAAGCGGGCGATCTGCGGCAAATGGGAAATGGTGATCACTTGGTTGCGGGCGGAAATTTTGCGCAGTTTTTCGCCGACGAATTCGGCTGTTTTGCCGCCGATGCCCGAATCGATTTCATCGAAAATGAAGGTGGTTCCTGATTCGTCGCTGCTGATCGATTTAAGAACCAGCATCAAACGCGACAGTTCGCCACCCGAGGCCACGTCTTTCAAGCGTCCCAGGGTCTGGCCGGGGTTGGAACTGAAGTAAAATTCGAGTTTATCAGGTCCGTTTTCGCCGATGTTTTCCGGGCTGGGCTCATTTTCTTCATTGCGGACTTCGAAGCGGGCTTTTTCCATTTCCAGAAAAGAGAGTTCCTTGACGATCGCGGCGCTCAGTTTTGCGCCATTTTTCTGCCGGCTTTCCCTGAGTTGCGCCAACAGGATTTTATACTCGGCCAGTTCACGGCTAATTTCCTTTTGGATATGGCTCAGGGAAAAATTCAGGTTGAGCAATTCGTCCCTTTCCTGGATCATCTGCTTGTATTTATCCAACAATTGCTCCAGGGTGAGTTTGTGCTTGGTCTTGAGTTTTTCCAGGCAGGACAATTTTTCGGAAATTTCATTCAGCTCGGTTTCGTTGAAATCAACTTTTCCGGCCAGGGTGTTTAAAAAAATGGATATTTCAGGCAACAGGTTGAAGAAACGGTCAATTTCTTCTTTCAAATGACTAAATTCCGGAAACAATGATGCTATATAATTGGCGGCGGCCAGGTCCCTAGCCAGCAAGTTGTAGACCGATTGGTCTTTTTGATAAAAATCCTGGATCAGGATGTCGGATTTTTCGAGGATCGATTCGGCCGCGGCCAGAATTTTCAGGCGTTCCTGCAACAATGGCTCATCACCGTGGTGCAGGTTGAGGTTTTCGATTTCATGCAATTGAAAATTCATGTAATCGATCTTTTCCCTGGCCTGCAAATTTTTCGTTTGCAGTTCATTCCGTATGGCCTGCAATCCACGGATAGCGCGGCATTTTTCAGCCATTTCCTTCAACAGGTCATCGTGTTGGGCAAACTGGTCGAGGAAGACCTGGTGGTTGGCGGTATTGAGCAGAAAAACGTGATCCTTCTGGCCGTAGATGTTCAGCAATCCTTCGGCTTTTTCCTTGACCAGGGAAAATGGCGCGAGTTCACCATTGAGAT
>JBAXOR010000297.1:0-1933 GCA_037133155.1 Chrysiogenales bacterium
ATACCTTTTGTTTAAATTTTATTTGGCAAATCCCTTGAAATGGCCTGGAGGCCACGCTTATTTTATTTTTTTATTAAATCTTTCAATGCTTTTCCGGCTACGAATTTAGGTACCCTGGTGGCCTTGATATGAATTTTCTGGCCGGTCTTGGGATTAACTCCGGCCCGGGCCTTGCGATTGGCAACTTTAAATGTTCCAAAACCAACCAAGGTAACTGAACCTTTTTTCTTCAGTTCAGTTGCAATGGCTGCGAATGTACCATTGATAGCCTTTTCCGTGTCTGACACTTTCAGGTTTGTTTTGCCGGTAACTGCTTTAATCAATTCATTTTTATTCATGTGATAGTTCTCCTTATGAATAATTTTATACAAATATTAAAAAATAATCAAGGGCAAGATGAAAAACAGACAACTTGTTAGATGCGACGTTGTTTTTTGCCTGCAAGGCCGGGCTGGTTTCACTTGCAAAAAAAGCTGTAAAAATGTATGATAAGCCGATGATGCAAAGGCCGGAAAAAGAAGAATACTATTTAAATATCGCCCAGGTAGTTTCCAAGCGCTCCACCTGTTTGAAGGTTCTCATCGGCGCCATTATTGTAAAGGGAGACCAGATCATCGCTACTGGCTACGTCGGGGCCCCGCGGCACACGCGCAGCTCACTGGAACACGGTTTCTGTCTGCGCCAGAAACTGCATATTCCTTCGGGCACGCAGTACGAGTTGTGCCGTTCGGTGCACGCTGAACAGAACGCGATCATCAACTCCGCCCGGGCCGGGGTCAGCCTGTTCGGCGGCGACATGTACATTTTCGGGAATGAACGCGACAGTGGCGCAACCATTTTTGCTTTTCCCTGTTTTATCTGCAAAAAAATGATCATTAATGCCGGACTGAGCCGCATTATCGTTTCGTTGCCCGGTAATGAACGTTTCAGAATTTTCCGGGTTGAAGAATGGACCAAGGAATGGCAGGAGCAGGATATCCTGGAAGACAGCGTCCGCTACGGACAATTGGGTTGATCCGGTGAGGGTACGGAAACAGTGCATCGGCTTGACCGGGCTAATGGCTTCGGGCAAGGGCGAAGCGGTCCGTATTCTGAAAAATTACGGGTTTCAGTATATTTCCCTTTCCGATATCGTCCGTCGCGAAGCGGCTAAAATTCAGCCCGCTATCAATCGCGGCCAGATGCAGGATCTTGGCAATCGCTTGCGCAGGGAAGGCGGAGCCGGGATACTCGGCAAGATGGTGCGCGAACTTATTGAAGCTGCGGAAACAGAGCGCTGGGTGATTGACGGCATCCGCAATCCCGCTGAAGTCATGGAATTGAAAAAAATGACTGGTTTTGTGTTGCTCGGTATCCAAACCGAAGTGGCGGTTATTTTGGCAAGGATCAAGAAAAGGGGACGATCAACCGATGTTGTCGCTGAAGAAGAAATCCTCGCCAGTCTGGAACGCGAATGGGGTGACGGCGAACCCGCCGACGGGCAGCAGGTGGGGCGCTGCCTGGCCATGGCCGATTTTACCATTGCCAACAACGGCCCTTTGTCGGAATTAAAAACCGGCCTGGACGCGGTTTTAAATAAAATTGGAGTTGAAAATGGCTAAAAAAAACGTGGCGGTTTATCCCGGATCGTATGACCCCTTGACCAACGGGCATATTGATATTATTGAACGTGGTCTTAAAATTTTTGACAAGATCATCGTGGCGGTTCTGAAAAACCCCGCCAAAACCTATCTTTTTAATCTTGAGGAAAGGTGTCAGATATTGAAAGACGTTTTCAAAAGCAATGAAAAAATCGAGATCGTTCATTTTGAGGGCTTGCTGGTCGATTTTGTAAGAGAAAGGGGCATCACGACCATTGTCCGCGGATTGCGGGCCATATCCGATTTTGAGATCGAGTTTCAAATGGCCCTGATGAACCGCAAAATCGAGCCGC
>JBAXOR010000298.1:0-1920 GCA_037133155.1 Chrysiogenales bacterium
ATAAGAGCATTAGAAAAAAATGAATTCATTTTTTTAATGCTCTTAAGTTACTTATTCTGCGCAGCAGGGTCAGCAGCAGGGTTTTAATTTTTCTCGGAAAGGTCATATGCCTTGATTTTTTCGAGCAATGTCTTGTAACTGATTTCCAGAATTTGGGCCGCCCGCGAACGGTTAAATGCCGTCTCAGCCAGAACCTGTCTAATTTTCATTTTCTCGGCTATTTTTTGGGCTCGGGAACCGACCGCCTTCAAATTGCCGTTGAGATTGAACTGGTCATTCGTGGGAAACGCCTTGTCCGGCAGTATGATTTCCACGGCGCTGATTTCCCGGCCCGAACAGATAATGACCGCCCGTTCGATCGTGTTTTGCAGTTCGCGGACGTTGCCCGGCCAGTTGTAAGCCAGGAGCTTTTCCCGGGCCGGTTGTGAAAGAATGATCGCGCATTTCTTGATTTCCAGAGATATTTTATTGGCAAAATATTCCCCAAGCAGCAGTATGTCCGCTTTCCGTTCGCGCAAGGGCGGGAGTTGAATGGGAAAACTGGTGATGCGGAAATAGAGGTCCTGGCGGAAACGTTTTTCAGCAATGGCTTTTTCCAGGTCCTGGTTGGTCGCGAAAATGAAACGGATATCGAGGCGGATATCCTTGCTGCTGCCCAGGCGCGAAATAGATTTATCTTCCAGAACACGCAATATTTTCCCCTGCAATGAATAGGGAAAATCACCGATTTCGTCGAAAAAGAAAGTTCCGCCCTGGGCCAGTTCGAGTTTTCCCAATTGGCGCAGGTAGGCCCCGGTGTAAGAGCCTTTTTCGTGTCCGAAAAGTTCATTTTCCAAAAGGTTGTCGGGAATTGATGCCGAATTGATGGTGATGAAAGGATAATCTTTCCTGGGACTCAAGGCATGGAGCGCCCGGGCGAATAATTCCTTGCCGGTACCGCTTTCGCCGCGCAGCAGGACAGTGGTGCTGGTCTGGGCCACTTGGCGGATCTTTTCCGCTTCCTTGAGTATCTCGCGGCTGCTGCCGATGATGACGGTTTTTCCCATTTCCGTTTGCAGCACTTCCCTGAGCACCAGGTTTTCGTGCAGTATCTGAGTCGCGGCCAGGGCTTTGTTGATCATCAGCAGCAGGTAGTCGGGGTCCACCGGTTTGGCGATGAAATCAAAAGCTCCTTCCTTGATGGCTTCCACGGCTTTTTCAATGGAACCGAAGGCGGTCAGGATGATGAATGGTATGTGCAAGTGTTTGATCTTTTTATAAAAGCTCAAGCCGTCCATGTCGGGGAGCTGGAGATCGGAAACAATCAGGGCGAAATCGTTTTTTTTAAGTAGGGCCAGGGCGTCGCCCACAGAGGCGGCATTTTCAGTCTCAAAGCCTTTTTCGGCGATGATACTAGTCAGCATTTCGCGCATCGAGGCATTGTCTTCAACCACCAGGATTTTTGCCATGCCCATATTATCGGCCATTGGCGCCGGGTTTGTCAAATCCAGGCAGATTGGGAACGCAGGGTGATGAGCATGATCTCGGCTGGCTGCCATAAGCGCATCCTTGGGCCCCAGGTACCGGTGCCGCGGCAGACCAGCACGGTCATGCCTGCAATATTGTAGCGCCCGGCAAGGAGCGGATTCACTATCCTGGTAACAATACTTAGGGGCCAGAGCTGACCGCCATGGGTATGCCCCGACAGCATCAGGCCGACTTTGGCCCGGGCTGCAGATTCAGCTGCTACCGGGACATGGGCCAGCAGGATCATGGCACCGGGCGGATGATTCCCATCCGGATTCCATTCAAGCACGTTCTTTTCCCGCCTATGCCGGGACAAGAAACGGCGGCCGGCCAAAAACAAACCCGGCGCCGGTTGCACCAACTCATCGCGCAGCGTGCGCAAGGAATGAGTGGTCGGGGTGTCGGTGGAATCGG
>JBAXOR010000299.1:0-1919 GCA_037133155.1 Chrysiogenales bacterium
AAGGACGCGCCCTGATTGATGAACAGGGGCGGGTTCTGATCATTTCCGCATTGACCTGCGTCGATTATGTGACCCTGTTTGACGAAAACAGGGTCGATCGCATCCTGCTGGCCATCACCCCAGACATTCACTGCAAAGGCTCCGATTATACGCTGGAGTCTATCCCGGAAAGGGATATTGTCCGCAGTTATGGCGGCGCCATGGCCATTGTCGGCGGCGACAAAGTCCGTTCGACTTCCATACTTATTAAAAAAATAAAGGAATTATACGGCTAAATTGAAAACAATCGCCATTATCCGTTTGTCATCATTGGGAGACATCGTCCATACCCTTCCCGCTTTCCAGCTATTGCGCAAACATTTTCCTGAGGCCAAAATCACCTGGATTGCTGAAGGGCCCGGTGCCGCCTTGCTGGAAAATTTTTCCGGCATTGATGATATCGTCGTTTTTAATTTGAAATCCCGGAAGGGGTTGTTTGCTAAACTGTTTTTTCTGATCGGTTTCGTGCGCCATTGGCGCCGGCACTTTGATTATCTGATTGATTTTCAAGGGTTGATCAAGTCGGCCCTGCTGGCTTTTTTGCTGGGCGGAACACGGCTGGGATTTGGCGCCAAAAATGCGCGCGAGCCGATGGCCGCGCTTTTTTATTCTTGCCGGGCCGAGTTATTTCCCAAGGAGCGGCATGTAATTTTTAAAAACATTCATTTGCTGTCGTTGCTGGGAATCAACGAAACAATAGTGGAATATCCATTGAAAAAACTGCCGGCTTCTCAGCAACTGCATCAATTACTGGCGGAACTCAAATGGCCGGATAAGCGCTATATCATTCTCAATATCGGCGGCGGCTGGCCGACCAAGGTATTGTCGGTAAACCAGTGGCTGGAAATCGCTGAAGGTTTGAAAATAGATTATCCGTTGGTGTTGCTCTGGGGCAATGAACAGGAGAAAGAAACGGCCGCAGTCGTGTCCCGGCAAAGTGGTGTTCCCCTCACTTTTTTCATGAATTTCAGCGATCTGATCTGTTTCATCGCTCAGGCGTTGCTGGTTATTTCGGGAGATACGCTGGCCTTGCATCTGGCGGACATGACCAAAACTCCCGCGGTCGGAATATTCGGTCCGAGTTCCCCGCAGCGCAACGGTCCGCTGTTTTCACGAAGCATGGTAGTGTATAAAAGACAAGAATGCAGTTTTTGTTACCGGCGAAAATGTGCTACAATGACCTGTCTCAGGGAAATTGTGATTGCCGATATTGTTATTGCGGCAAGGAAAATTTATGAGTCAAATAACCGAAAAACTGATTAAATACCGTTCTTTTATCGGCGTTTTATCCTTACTCGCTATTTTATGGCTGGCCACGCCCGATACCTGGTCGATTTTCAGCGGCTTTTTATTGATGATGGCCGGTATGTTTTTTCGTGCCTGGTCGTCCGGGTATATCAATAAGGACAAGGAATTAGCCACTGAAGGTCCCTATTCCCTGACCAGGAATCCACTCTATTTCGGCAGCCTTATCCTTGGTACAGGGATCGCCGTGGCCAGTAACAATATGATCACTTATCTGATTTTTATTGTCTATTATTTCACTTTTTTTACTTTCCTCATCGCCATCGAAAGAAAACGTATGCGGAAACGTTTTGGCTGGCAATACGAAGCGTGGGCCAGGGAGGCCAATCTTTTTTTTCCAAAAATTAAAAAAATTGAAAAATTCAACTTCAACATAGCCTATTACATGAAAAACAGAGAATACCGGGTATTGTTTTTCTCACTTTTTGTGACCGCGGTTTTGATCGTCAAATTTCTGAAAAAAATCGGGTTCTTCGGCACGATCGGCAAGTGAGATTTTTTTAATTAACCCAGCTGCGCTGGATAAGTACCTTAGAAAACAAATTAACTTGTTTTTTAACAAGCTAATTTGTTTT
>JBAXOR010000300.1:0-1916 GCA_037133155.1 Chrysiogenales bacterium
GCCGCACTTTGCAGTAAACTTGAAAATATGACCGGCCATTAAGCTGGCGGGATTTGGGGGAATACAAAATGAAATTCACTTTGCTCAAAGCGGTCATTCTGATTCCGTTCATAACCCTGCTGGCATACGGCCTGGACGACCAGCAAACGCCGGTCACGATCAAGGAATTTTTGCGCGTAGTCAATGTGGAATTGATCGTCCGCGTCTCCGATCATGGGCAGCCGGTAAGCGGACTTCAGAAAAGCGACTTCCGGCTTAGTGAAGATGGCCAAGCCTTGGAGATCAATGGCTTCAGTGAGTTTCACCGGACATTGGCCTCAGCGCCCGATTCCGCTGGCAACGGGACAGCGGCGACGATGGTTCGGGAAAACCCGGCACCGCGGCTCCTTATCCTCTATTTCTGGATCCTTGAACCGGGCAGCGAATATGAACAGGCGCTCGATTATTTTTTTAAGGCGGTTTACCGCACCGAAGACCGGGTGTTGCTGGTCTCGCCGCAGCGGGTATATGAGATCGGCAGCCCCGACGAAATTGCCTCACGGCGCCAGGCACTTGCCGCTGACATTGATGATTTTACCAGACAAGTGGTAAAATTTCGTCGCGCCGCACTGACCGGCATGCAGACCGGGATGGAGACGTCCCGAAATGCCCGCAACTCCTTTAATTTTTCCTCCATACGCGGCAATCTTACGCCGCTGGATATCGATATGGAGCAATTCAGAAAATTCGCCGCTTCCCTGAAGAATCTGGATATGGAGAAGTGGGTTATGGTTTTTTGTCAGCGCAACCTGGCTTTGTTCAGCAGCCTCAGTTTCATCTCCAGTGAGGTCTCATCTCCAACCCGTTTCGTGCAAAAACACACTCGAGAAACCGATCTTTTGAGTGGCGCCAATTCCTTTTCATCCTCTTTCTTCAGGTTGGCTTCCGCGCATAAGCCGTTGGTAAAATTTAAGAAAGCCGAAATGGAGAAGATGTTCATCCAGTGCGGGGCCACCTTTCATCTGCTGGTACTTGAATCGAAACAAATCAACACCTTGCGCTCGGAGGGGGCAAATTACATTGAATTGCAAACCGGCTGGCAGGATGTTTTCGCGGCCATCAGCTCAGCTACCGGCGGCATGGTTTTGCAGGAAGCAGAAATGGCGGGGGCTTTGCAGAAATTTTCCCAGCTACAGGATATCTATTATGTTCTGACCTATGAACCGTCAGAAAAACCTCGATTGAAGCGAAAAGTCAAACTGGAACTGCCGGGAAGAAGCTATGATCTCTTTTATAATAATGAAGGCGTGCAGCGGCATATCGGCAAGTTTGCCGTCAGTGACCTGGAATGGCAGGAGCCGCTGTTGAAGTTGAAACTGGAGAATTATTTACTGGAGCTGCTGCCCCAGGGGATTGTGGGTCACATCACTTTGACGATCCGTGTTGTCACGGAAGACGGAGATGAATTGACGTCCGTCCGCAAATTGTTCCTGCCCGAGAAAAAACCGGAAATCCAATTAAAGCTGCAATTTCCAAAAAAAGGCAGCTATCATCTATTTATCGAAGCGGTCGACCTGCTGGGACCCGACATGGCCCGCGCTGAGAAATCAATCTCCTGGCTCGGGGTTCCCGCTCCGGCCTTGAAGCCCGAAAAAAAAGTGGGAGATATCGTCGGCAACGAAAGCGAGCACTGACAGCGGCGGATAATCACTGATTTTGATTTTTTGATATTTCAGGCAGCTAAAAAATAATTATCTCAAATCAATCATCAGGTACATCTCATGGAAAACAAGAAAGGTAACGGCCGGATCAAAACAAATCCGGAATCACCTAAAAACTATTTCCCCGAATTTTTCCCAAGAACATGGCTTTTAGAACCAAGAGGAATTATAGGACTTTGGTCATGAATTCAAAAAAATGACTTATTACCCATTTTT
>JBAXOR010000301.1:0-1898 GCA_037133155.1 Chrysiogenales bacterium
CGGGGTCAACGTAGCCAGACCGGAACGATTGAGCTGTTTCAATATTTCATTATCTGCGTTGAACCCGGCCAGCTTGACCCGCAATTTGTCCTCCCGAATTGTTTAAAACAACATAAATATTTTATAATAATTTCAGTTCGGAAATTTTTTTCAGCACTTCCTGGGCGCTTTCATCAATGGATTGGTGATTCCAGATATCGATCGCGTTGATCTGATCTGCCAGGATGAATTGGCTGTAAAGTTCATCCATTGGCTGGGAAAGGTCAATTTCAATGGCGCGCAATCCGCCTTTGGGAATTCTTTTTCCCAGCTCTTTGCTGTCTACCCGGATCCTGAATATCACAGTGTATGATGGGATCCAGAATTGGTAAAGATTTTTCAGCAGCTTGTTTTTTTCCTCCATTAGGCCATTGTTTTTTTTTTCGGACAGAAATTTTTGCCATTTCAGCCAATGATCCAGAAGCGAACAATCACAGAGGAGGAAGTCCGGTTGGTTCAATGAACGAATGTTTTCTTCATTGATCTGATTGCTGATGAAAAAAAACTGGCTGATGAAGCCGGGTTTTTGATCGAAATCAAATGGGCTGCTTAATCTGAGATCGGGGACGTCCTCTACGCGGGATTTTAAAGCAAGTATTTTTTTGACTTCAGTTAAAATCGAAGTCTTGCCGCTGCCCGGGATTCCCGAAAAGGCGATTTTATTCATGGTTGAATTTTAGGCAAGATTGGCTTGAAAGTCAAATTTACTTTTTAATAAAACTTTGTTATGATTCAGTTTATGAAATTTATTGACAAAAAAATTATTATTAAAAAAATCAGCCAATGACCAATCACGAAATTGCCAGGACTTTTGATAAAGTGGCTTTCTTTCTGGCGTTGAAAGATGAAAATGATGCCAAAATCAATGCCTATTCCCGGGCCGCCAGAAGCATCCATGAACATCCGCCGGCCATAGAGGATATGCTTTTAGCCGGAGAAGATTTAACGAAAATCGAAGGCGTCGGTAAAATTCTGGCGCAGCAATTGGAAGATTTAGTCATCATCGGTCATTTGCAAATCCTGAATGAAATGCTGAAAGAATTTCCTGGTAGTCTATACGAGATGTCACAGATCAAGGGCATCGGCCCAAAAACGATTCTGAAAATTTATGCCAATCACAAAATAAAATCTTTAGCGGAGCTGAAGTTGTTTTTACAAAGCGGTGAAAATCTGGCTATATCCGCTCCGTCCCTAAACAAGATTCAAGAGTTTTTTGAAAAATGAACATTATTTTGGCTTCGGCTTCGCCGCGGCGCCAAGAACTTTTGCAATTAATCGGTCTGACCCCGGAAATCATTTCCCCGGATATTGATGAAGCCCCCCGGCCCGCTGAAGCGATCGACGCTTTTTTGAAAAGGGTGACCATTGCCAAAGGGATCGAGGTCTACAAAAAGAAGTTTTTTTCTCATTTACTCATCAGCGCCGATACCGTCGTTCTCCTTAACGATTCATTGATCGGCAAACCAAGGAATCGTGAAGACGCTTTCAGGATGTTGCACCATCTTTCTGGTCAGCGCCACGAGGTTTTAAGCGGAATTTCCCTGATGTATCAGGGTGAAACCCGTTTTGAAATAGCACGCACCGCCGTGTATTTCAAAGAACTTGCCGAGCAAGAGATCAATTTTTATCTGGATCATGAAAATTTTCTCGATAAAGCCGGCGCTTACGCCATCCAGGGCCGGGCCGCTATATTTGTGGAAAGGATTGACGGATGTTATTTCAATGTTATGGGCTTTCCCTTGAATCTGTTTTATCGCATGGCAAGCGAAAGGGGACTGAATTTGTATGAATGATTTAAAAAATACAGGGCTTGCCAAAGAAGTGCAACTAGGGGCGACCGGATTAAAAATCATGCGCAT
>JBAXOR010000302.1:0-1896 GCA_037133155.1 Chrysiogenales bacterium
CCCTGGGAAATCCGTTTGTACTCACAAAAAGCCAGGGAATTGCTGTTGAAGAAAAAGTATTTTCAGCAGAACTTACCGGCACAGGAATGGCTCAAGGTCAGAAATGTCAGCGAGCGGATCGACTGGCTGAATTATGAAATCCTGCAGTTTGATGATCAACAGCTTTGCAGCCAAATCAACCGTTTGCAGCGGATCATGGAAAATGAAAGATTACTGTTGAAAATTCGTTTGCTGGAAAGAGATCTTTCTTACCAGCCCTATCAAGAGGTTTAAATGAAAAAGAAATTAGTTATCTTGATTTTACTGATCTGGTTTTTTTCGGGCGTTTTGGCAGCACAGGCCGACCAAAATGCTTTTGAAAAAGCCAAGGTGTTGATTTTTGACAAGCAGTGGGCTGCCGCCTTACAGCAGTTAAATGAAGTCATCGATAAACATGCGGAAAGCCGGTATTATGCAACGGCCCTTTTTTATCGCGGCAAATGCCAGGAAGAGTTGGGTGCAAAAAAACAAGCTCTGGAAAGTTATGAAAAATTTATCAAAAATTCAGAAAACAGCAACCTGGCCGAAGAGGCCCAAATTTCCATAATTGATCTGGCGGCCGGGCTCTACCAGGACGGCGAAAAAAATTACCTGCAGAAAATGCTGGAACGGCTGGAGCAGGAAAATAAAGTGGTTTCATATTATGCCGCCTTCAAGCTGAGCTACCTGCCTGACCGCAAGATCGGCGCCCGAGCCTTGCCGGTGCTGCAAAACATCCTGGACAATGAAAAAGACGAAGAATTGCGCGACCGGGCCAAAATTGCGGTCATGCGCATCGATCCCGCCCGGCTTAAGGGCATGGATCGGCAAAATAAAGATTTGGCTGCTAAAATGCTCAATATCCGCATATTTGACAAAAACAAATCGGCAGCTGAAGTGTCGTTGAATATTCCCTTGGCTTTGGCCGACTTGGCTTTAAAATCCCTGAGTCAGGAGCAGAAGCGGTCGCTGCAAAAGCAGGGTCATAACCTGGACGAAATCCTGACCCAGTTGACCGCCAAGGGCATGAAGATTGATATCCGGGACAAAGATAGTGTGATTCAAATCTGGGTCGAATAAAAGTAATATGCATCCAAGGAGGATAAAATGAAAAAAATCAAAGTTTGCTTGGCGGTTTTGCTGATTGGTTTGTGCATGGTGGCCGGGCTTTGGGCCTCGGCCGATGATTACAAGGTGATCAAAAATGCCGTCAAAAGTTCGGAAGCTTCGGCGACCGGCCAGAAAAGCGCGCAGTGGTTCAAGATCCTGGTGACCGACAAGACCGGGGAAGCGGAAAAAGTGAAAATTTCCCTGCCCATTTCCCTGGTGGAAATGATGATCAACGCCTGTCCGGAAGAGAAGTTCAAGGTCGACCATGGCTGCCAGATTGATATCAGGAAAATCTGGGATGAACTGAAAAAGACCGGTCCGCTGGCGCTGGTTGAAGTGGAAGACCACGGCGAAACCGTGAAAATCTGGTTTGAGTGACAATCGACAAAGGAATTGATGCGCAGGTGGATGCAGGTAGGGGTTCCATACAAGATCAGCGATGAGCTTATGGAACCCCTACGGTTCATTCAGGGTTGATTTTTTCTGATCGTTTCCCGATTGTTTCTTTTCCCGCCCTCCGTCCAAAATCCATATTCTTGTCCGAAAGCAGCCGTTGTGCTACCATATTTTTTCAATGGAGAGTGTCTATGAAAAAATATAAATGGCAGCTTTTATTGTCGACCGTCCTGGTAGTGACCTCCATCGGATTATATGCGCTGCATTTCCTGATCTTCCACGATGCCCGTCATATCTTCATCTATCTGCTGGGCGACATCGCCTTCCTGCCGGTCGAAGTGCTTTTCGTCACCCTGATTATAAATCAATTGC
>JBAXOR010000303.1:0-1892 GCA_037133155.1 Chrysiogenales bacterium
ATTTTTCGCTCCAGAGCGGCTACCTCCTTCTCCGAAGCGGTCGATCCCGGATTCAGGCGGTCTTCTTCTTGCATTGGCTTAAATTTTTTGACTGAATTTTATTTTTTTATGCAGTCTTTTTTTCATGGTATACGGTTAATATGTTTTGGCTGCTTCTTCCCCGGCCAAAACTCTCGCCACTCCTTCGGCCAGGGCTTGCATTTCGTCTTCGCCGGCATAGATGTGCACCGGGGCGATAAATTGGATGCGCTGGCGGATGAGTTCGATAAAAAATTCGTTAAAAGCAATGCCGCCGGTGATCAAAATCGCATCCACCCGGCCGTTGACTACGGTGCTTAAGGCGCCGGCTTCCTTGGCCACCTGATAAGCCATTGCCTGCACGACTTCCATGGTTTCTGCATCGCCCTGCAGGTATTTGTCCTTTATTTTGAGAAAATCTTTGCTGCCAAGATAGGAGAATAAGCCGCCTGAGCCGAAAACCATTTTTTCAAAATCCCTATATGACAAATTATTTTCGCAAATATGGCGTGCTACCTGCAGAATGGGCAAACCGCCGCTGCGATCGGCTGAAAAAGCGCCTTCTTCGGAAGGATTGACGGCGTCGATCATGCGGCCGTTTCGATGAATGGACAACGAATTCCCGGTTCCCAGGTGGATGACCAGCAGGGTGACTTGCTGATAAGCAAATCCCTTTTCGCGGCAAAAACGCTTGGCCACGGCTTTCATGTTCAGGGCGTGGGTGAGCATTACGCGGCTGAAAAGGCGATGGCCGGAGTAACGGGCAAGAGGTTCGCCTTCATCCACGGAAACGGGATCAACGATATAGCAGGAAATTCCCAATTTGGCGGCGATGGAATAGCCGATTTGGGCGGCCAAGTTGGAAGCGTGAGATCCTTTGCGGGCTTCGATCAGATCGGCGATCATTGCCGGGTTGACGATATAGGTGCCGCTGGCCAGGGGTTTGAGTAATCCTCCCCGGGCGGCTACGGCCTTAATATCGGCCGGATTGATTTGATTTTTTTGCAAAAACACGTGGATCAGGCTTTCCCGGAAGTTTTTTTGGGAATTCATGTCTTTGAAACGGGAAAGCTCTTCATCCGTATGTTTGATGGATTCAATGTAACGGGGGATCGCTTCGTCATAAACACCGACCTTGGTGGAAGTGCTGCCGGGATTGATGACCAGAATCAGTTTGGGTGTCATTTTGTGCCTCACAAACGTGACTTGATGTATTTGCCGACGATGATCTCCAGCTTTTTATAGGTTTTTTCCGGGATCATTTGCGGCGCGGTGATGATCGCTGTGGCCAGAGCGCCGGAGCAGGCGCATGCTGCTCTTTTTTCAGGGATGGCGCTGATGATCAGCGGCAGCAGTTTTGTGACGCCGGCGAGCGCTTTATTCAGGTTGGCGATGACCATTTCCACGGTGACCGATTCCGCGCTTTGGTGCCAGCAGTCGTAGTCGGTGACCAGGGCCAGGGGCAGAAAGCACATTTCCAGTTCCCGGGCCAGCTTGGCTTCCACGGCCTGGGTCATGCCGATCAGCGAAAATCCCAGCTGCCGGTAGGCCAGGGATTCGGCGCGGCTGGAAAACTGTGGTCCTTCCATGTTGCAATAAGTTCCGCCCAGGTGAACGGTCAGGCCCGATTTTTTGGCCAGGCGGAACGCCATTTGGCTCAAGAGGCGGCAGGTGGGGTCGGCCAGCGGCACGTGGGCCACAATGCCTTTTTCAAAAAATGTTTTCTCCCTTTTGAATGTCATATCAAAATACTGATCGGGAATCACCAGTTCGCCTGGCCGCAACTCCTCTTTCAGCGAGCCGACGGCGGTGATGGAAAACAGGTATTCCACTTTGAGCATTTTCAGGGCGTAGAAGTTGGCCCGGTAATTGAC
>JBAXOR010000304.1:0-1878 GCA_037133155.1 Chrysiogenales bacterium
TGCGCCAGATTCTAAAAAACAACGAGACATGGAAAGGCAAGAATTTTTTCGGTTTCAGCGCCGGGACCAATTACCCGCAAGTTTGGATCAGGGATACGGCTACATTGATGTTTTACGCGCGATTTTTTTATCCAACCACGCAGCTCCAGGGAATAGTCGGGCTTTTTTTAAGTCGACAAAGCCAAGACGGTGAAATTTGCGACTGGGTCGACACGGCCGGACGCAGCGATAAAAACACGGTGGAAAGCGATCAGGAGAGTTCTCTGGTCCTGGCTGCATACCAGCTGGCGTTGAGCGATCCCGAATGGCTGCTGCGCCCGATCGCCGGTGTTCCGCTTTTTGAGCTCCTGGAGAAAGCCCTGGAATGGGTCTGGCAGGAGCGTTTCGATCCCGCCTATGGATTGCTTTGGAGCGGTTTCACCGCTGATTGGGGCGATGTGGAAAAATCATATCCGGACGGGCGGGCTACCAAACTCTCCAACCTTTCGCGGCGCACATTTTCCATCTATACCCAGGCCGTATATATTCAAGCCGGGCAAAAACTGATAGTTATGGCTGAATGGCTGAATAAAAAAAAAAGTGCTGATCAATGGCGGCGCAAGCTGGATATCATCAGGCGCAATTGCCGGCAACGGCTGTTTCTGCCTGAGCAGGGATATTTCCTGATCCACCGCCTGGCTGGCAGCGAAGATTTTTTAGCCCTGGAAAAGGGCATCCTGGCTGTCGGCGGCAACGCTGAGGCGATTAGGGCCGGCCTTATGAGTCGTGCTGAAATCGAACGCTTCATCCGGGTTTTGGAAAGTAAAAGAAAACAATTTGGGTTGCGCAGCGTTTCTTTCACCTTGCTGCCGCCTTATCCGCAGGGGTTTTTTCCCCATCCACTCTTGGCGCCCTGGAGTTATCAAAACGGCGGCGAATGGGACTGGATCGGCGGTAGGCTGGTTGCGGCCCTCTATCAAAATGGTTTTCGTACCAAGGCCGAAGAATATTTGCAGGAAATAGTCGTAAAAAACCTCGGTGCTGGCAATATCTTTGAATGGTCCGACAAATCAGGCGGCCACCAGGGCGCTTTGTTTTATGCGGGAGCTGCCGGTGTCCTGGGCGAAGCGATCCTGCGCGGGCATTTGGGCCTGGAAGAAAATTTCGACCGCTACTCGTTCGCAGCCGGGAGCGACCATTTCAAGATCGACGTTAGCAAAGCCGGCGATCGCTTCACGGTGGAAAACTCCGCCCAGCTGACCGTCGATATCGCCAGTCTTTCAAAAAAAGAAATCTGTCTTATTAAGGGACCAAACGGAAAGAAATCTTGCATTAAAAAGAAAGGAAAGACCGAGCTGCTGAAAAAATGATCTGGCTTTTATTTTTGAGAACCTAAATCATTATCGGACATATATATCCCCCCGGCTTCGCCACCCTCCTTAGTAAAGGGGGTTAAGAAACTAATACTTACAGTCTGAAAAAATTGGGAATATTTTCTTCTATATCTTCTTTCCCCCCTTACTCAAGGGGGGATACAGGGGGATCTGAACGGTGGGCTGATTACCTGGGCAGTTTTAGCGATTCCTTGATGAAGCCGATGATATCGCCGTCGAGGACGCGCTGGGTGTCGCCGCGCTCGATGTTGGTGCGGTGGTCCTTGATGCTCTGGTAGGGGTGCAGGACGTAGGAGCGGATTTGGTTGCCCCAGGCGATGCCGCCCTTGCTGTCCTCGATTTTATCCTTCACCCGCTGTTGTTTCTTCATTTCCAGGTCGTACAATCGCGAGCGCAGCATCTTCATGGCCTGGTCCTTGTTCTGGTGCTGCGAGCGCTCGCTTTGGCACTGCGCGACGGTGCTGGTCGGCAGGTGGGTGACGCGCACGGCCGAATCGGTGCGGTT
>JBAXOR010000305.1:0-1876 GCA_037133155.1 Chrysiogenales bacterium
GCTTATAACAGTTGCGCCATTTTCAGCGGCATACCATATACCCTGAGCTACTTGAGAAAAATATCCGAATCCATTACTTTGTATAACTTTTACCGCCATAATTTTAGCATTCCAGGAAACCCCTGCAATACCTATTCCGTTATTAGTTTCTGCCGCCGCAATGCCGGCACAATGAGTACCGTGGCTATTATCTTCCATCGGATTTCGAGCCTGCCGAAAATACCATTCCCACCGCCCTTCAAGACACCCTGAATACGCTGCTGGCGGAGATCATGGGGCTTGACGCCGGTTGCTGCAGAGGCCGCGGGGGTTCGATGCACCTGTGCAACCCCAAAATCGGTGTGCTTGGAACCAATGCGATTGTGGGCGGCGGTATTCCCCTGGCCATCGGCTCGGCGTTTGCGGAGAAATATCGCAAATCCGGCAATATCGTCGTTTCTTTTTTTGGTGATGGCGCCACTAATCAGGGGGCCTTTCATGAAGCCTTGAATCTGGCGGGCCTATGGAAGTTGCCGGTCATCTTTGCGCTGGAGAACAACAGGTATGCCGTGGAAACGTCCCTGGAGGAATCGTCGGCTGTGAGTGAACTGTCCATTCGCGCCGCGGCGTATGGTCTGAAAGGCCGAATCGTCAATGGCAACGATCCGCTGGCGGTCAAGGTGGCGTTTGAGCAGGCGGCCCGGAGTCTGCGCAACGGCGATGCGGCGCCTTATTTTATCGACTTAAAAGAGAAGAACCCTTCCAAGATATGGAATTCAAACAAAGAGAAATTCAAAGAATACGATCTGCTGATTGTTGATACAGCAGGAAGAGATGCGCTTTCAGATGACCTGATTTTGGAAATCAACACGATTTACAGGCGCATCAAGCCCAATGAAAATTTGCTGGTTATTTCAGCCGATATTGGTCAGGCAGCAGAAAAGCAGGCAAAAACCTTCCACGACGCATGCGCAATCACCGGAGTCATTGTTACCAAGCTCGAAGGCACTGCAAAAGGCGGCGGAGCGCTAACTGCCTCTGCGGCGACAGGAAGCCACATCAAATTTATTGGCGTTGGAGAAAAGGCTGATGACCTTGAGCAATTCAATCCAAAAGGATTTGTGGGCAGGCTTCTTGGCATGGGAGATTTAGAGGCCCTGCTTGAGAAGGCAAAAGATGCCATTTCTGAGGAAGATGCAGAAGACCTGGGAAAGAAATTTCTCAAGGGCGACTTCAATCTCATTGACCTGTACGAGCAGATGGAGGCAGTTGGAAAAATGGGGCCTTTAAGCAAGATTGTTGAAATGATTCCTGGGTTTTCCCAAATCAAGCTGCCAAAAGAAGCCCTGCAGGTGCAGGAAGGAAAGCTGAAGACCTGGCGCTATATGATGAACTCAATGAGCAGGGAGGAGCTTGAGGACCCTGAAATCATAGACATGTCGCGCATTGACCGCATTGCAAAGGGCTCTGGAATGACGCCAAAGGATGTGCGCGAACTTATCAAGCAATACAAGCAAAGCAAGAAGATGGTAAAACTTATGAAGGGCGGGGACAGGGGCATGCAGCGCCTGATGAAAAAATTCGGAGGAAATATTCCCCCTGACATGAAATTCTAGCGCGTTTTACTTTCTGATGAATTCAATGATTATCTGTTTTGTCTTTTCCTTGTCCGCTGTCTTGAAAAGCTTATCAGCAAGCTTCTGCTTATTCATCACGTCGCGTATCCAGTTCGCAAAATCATTCTTTTCCTCATTGACATGATACCTGAATACATCATCGCTGATTTCAGCAAGCGCATGGGCAAGCTCGTCCAGATTTTTCAAGGTTCTTCCGTCGCACACAAAGAACACGCGCTCCTCGGAAACGTCCTTGATTTTCACTTTTCTTACTGGCGCCT
>JBAXOR010000306.1:0-1872 GCA_037133155.1 Chrysiogenales bacterium
TGGGGACTGCTTTTTTTGAATTACTTTTTGACGATCTTGATTTTTGAAAGTTTCAGGGTATTGCCACCATCCTGTTTTTCGATGGTTCCGGTTACATCGAATAGGGAGAGGAATTCATAAGTTGGCTTGCTGTCGATTTCTTTGGAATCGGTGATTCCTTGACCTTCCCTGATCTCGGGGGAAAAGAGTTCCAGGTAAAAATCGCTGCTCCAGGTTTTCAGGTCCTCTCCCATAAATTTGCTGGGAGATCCCCAGGTGATGGTTTTGCTGGCCGGGTCGAAGCCCAACGCGCTGATATTGTTGTCTTCCGGCTTGTCTTCAAACCACCAGACAGTCTTGGCCAGCAGATTTTTCACCTTATACTCTTTACCCTCATATTTGGCGTTGAACTCGTCGGCGGTTGCCGCCCCCTGTAGAGCCTTCACCAGTTCAAATGATTCGATTTCCGGAAGGGTGGCTGCCGTTGCTTCGGGGGCAAGCGTGGCTGGAGCGGTGCTTTCAGTTCCCTCTTTCTTGCCGCAACCAACGGCAAAAACCAGAGCCAATAAAAGAATCAATCCGAAAAACCATGATTTCATGGTGCCTCCTTGGAAAATTCACCTTATGACCGTGATTATAGAAAAATTTATTTTTTTTGTCCATATGGAAATGAAAGCGGAGTCTGAAGCCCTCCCCTCTTTTTTGGCAAGAGAGGGGGCGGATAAGTCCAATAATCCTTATAATCACCAACCAAAATCTTCGTGAAAAAATCGATAGCCCCGCCGTTGAAAAAATCAGATCATTTTACCAAATCCAACGCCTCACGAGGCACGAAGAAAGCCTTGCCGTTGTATACAATAAGACTGTGCAAAGTTACTGTCAGGCCGTTGAGATCGGCCTGATTTTTATTGGCCGGCAAACGTAATATCTGAGTTCCTTTCTTGACAACCAGTACCAGGTTTCCGGGCTGAATTTCCTCGATGGTCGAAACGGCTCCTTTTTCCGCAAACGCCCTGGGTGCGGACAGGTACAGGATATTGTTCCATTCTCTAAGTTTAAGATCCAAGATTTCGTCAATATACCAGGCAACGGCCGTGTTCTGGACAACTCCGGTCAGGCGATAGCCATCCGGATGGAATATGGCAAGCGGGACATCCTCGCCAGTGTGGCCGTCTGTCGTCCAGCCAAGATAGGCGACGCGGCTGAGGATGGCTCCAATGATCGCGGCCAGGCCGTATTGGTCTTCATGGCGGTTGGCAAAATAATCCTGAACCCGTGCCAGTTCCTCTGCATTGAGCTTCAGGCCGTACTCCCTGCTGATGAGGGTGCTGATGGCGCCGGCGCTCAGGTCGTTTTTAGCCAGGAGCATTTTTTCCGCGCCCTCAGCGGTATGCCTGGCCCTTCGCAGGGGATCGACAATGGCAGCGAGTCCAGGCCTCTCATCAACGGAGTTGGCCTCCCGGTCACCGATTGATAGTCCACCGCAGCCGTGGTCGGGAACGGATTGGTGGTTGCGAATTGCGGCGGTTGGCTTCATCTGCTTGCCGGTAACAAAGAATAAGTGGCTACGCTTGTGGGTGCCGATTTGGTTGTTATTGGCACTGCCATTGAAAGTAATGTCGATTTGTTACAAGAATTTATCGCCGTTTTAAATAGATTCAGATAGGATTATATTTATCGAGCTATCTATTTCGAGCTAATTCCATATAATCCACTCATTTGGCATCCATTAGGGATGTTTATTTTAAGCAGCAGCCATCGCCATTATAAGCAGATCTTTAAGCCCGTTGGGTAGTTTGACCGGTTTGCCGTTCATATCCGCATAGGCGATCAATTGCTCGCCGACGGCGTGAACGGCATCTGTCTCTTCGTTTACGAACTCGGCCTTTAATG
>JBAXOR010000307.1:0-1860 GCA_037133155.1 Chrysiogenales bacterium
TTCATCTTCTCGATGAGGCCGAGGTAATAGGTGTTCACCCGCATGGGATACTTGGCGATGACATCGCGCAGCCGGGGATCGACCCGCGCCTTCTGGCCGACAAGCCATTTTTCCAAGTCCTCGAAAGTCTTGAGTGAATTCCTCAGTATGTCCCTGTATGCCATGGCATGTCTCCTTTGTTTCATAAAAGGGGATTATAAATTTTTCATGAATTATTTTCCAGTCCGGCCTTGAAGATCTTGAAATAAGGGAATTTTAAAATTTTGAACCTGACCCTATGACCTCAATCAATTCCCTTTAATTCCGGAATATGGCGGCGGCAGACAACGGGCCAGGACAATTCCGTACGCCGCCCAGCTGCCCAAGCTTGATTCAATATAGCGGTGCGTCGGGCCTTTCACATCCGCAAACATCCCGCCGCAGCCGATACAAGTAACCATTTTCATTTCATGCACAGTAAGCTCTGTTTTAAAGTCACGATGCCAGGCGTCGCCATCTGCCCCGACTACATTTTTAGAGTTTTTAAAAACTCTTGCGCTGTTAATATACCGATGTTTGCTTTTTGAAAATCTTTCGTATTGCGGGTGATGAGACAATCAATTTTGTGATTTACGGCAATGAAGTATTGCACGCCGTCTTCAAAATCTTTAAATTCGGCATTTATCGCTTCGCCTATTTCTTTATCTGTAAAAGGCAGGATGGCAATTAACGAACGAATTTTTCTTATAGCTTGAATGGCTTTTTTATAGCCGGCAATTTTATTCAGAATGTAGTAAATATTGGCTATGACCAGGCTGGACGTGTGGCCTGCGATTTCGTTTTGTTCGCAAAGGTTTATCAATTTAGTAGAATATTCGGAATGAGGTTTGCGGTCCAGAATCGTATCCAGAAAGACATCGGTATCAATGAAGATTTTTTTCATAGATATTTTTTTAATAAAGCGTCAGTCAGGACGTCTTGGTCATTAATTTTTGCCGCTTTTACCATGCCCGAAAGTTCCGCCGTAATCGGGAAAAGCGGCGCGCTTTTTTCTTTATTTTCGGATGTCAAAGAAGAGAAAAAGAATTCTACCAGCTTGGAAAGACTGAGATTTTTTTGCCGCGCATATGCTTTGGCTTTTTTTACAGTTTCGGCATCTAATGCCAAAGTCAATTTACTAGCCACAAATCACCTCCTATACGTATTTATAATAATATATTTGTACGTATATTGCAAGACTTATTTTTATTTGATTTCCCCTCATAGCCTTGCGATTCAGGAAAAATCAGGAACCGACCCGGTTTTTTTCTTTAAGCGGTTTCCACTCTTTTTATGATGCGCCAGGCCAGCAGGGTAAGCCACCTGGACGGCGTTTTCTTCTGCCCGAATTCCCAATCCTTCCATGCCGTCCAGATCGACTCAAGGATAAAGCGTCCCTGCGGATCGGCCTTGCCTTTCAAAATCCCGAGCATGTCGAGTAATCGTCTGTCATGCCTGAGCCAGGTGAAGCGCGACAGGACATCAAGCACGTGTATCAGGTCGTACCACACGAACGGGACCTTGAGTTTGCGAAAATCGGTGCCCATGAAGAACATATACGGGTGTCGGGCAATGCTTTCGTCCCATAAGTTAAGAAGTGTTTCCGCCCCGGTGCGGCTGGCGGGGCTGTCGCGCAATTCTGCAATTTCCGCCAACATTTTGAGCATGGCCAAATTGGCAAACGGACAAGGGTCATCCTTGCGTCCCGGCCCGCGGAATTTGCCAAGTTCCCTGGATACAACACAGGGCCAGCCGTTGGCACGTAATAATCCAGTTAAATACCCGATGGCCGCCTTAACAGCCGGATCGTTTCCCAGTCCCAGCTTGACCAGGGCATAAACG
>JBAXOR010000308.1:0-1845 GCA_037133155.1 Chrysiogenales bacterium
ACTATAGCCCTGTTTTCGCTGGCAGTTTGCTGCCAAGCCAGGGAGTCCGCCGAAAAACTCCCGGATTTCAAAGCCGATGATATCTCCGGCCGGACATTGAAATTGTCAGACTTCAAAGGCAAAATCGTGCTCCTCGATTTCTGGGCCACCTGGTGCCCGCCTTGCCGGGTGGAAATTCCCAACCTGCTGGAAATCTACCGCCAATTCAAAAATAAAAATTTCGTGCTGCTCAGCGTCAGCCTCGACCGCGATATTCCCCTGGCCCGGCAATTCGTCAAAGAAAAGGAAATGAACTGGCTGCACATCATTGACCGCGAATCGGCCAGCAGCATCGCTGCGCTTTATGAAATTGAATTCATCCCGGCCACATTTATCATTGATGGCAAAGGAAAAATCGTGGCCCGCAATCTCAGGGGCGCGGAATTAAAAAATACAATCGCCAAGCTGCTCAAGTAAACGCCAGCTTACTTGATTTCTATTTCAAGGTTCTGGCCGGCAATTTTACGGCTGACATAAAAAATCTTCACCGGTGTCAATCCTGAATTATGCGACTTGGCAAACAGTTCGCACAAGGAATTCCGCCATTCTTTTTTGTATTTCTCAAAGGCTGCCGCCGAGCTGGCCCGATAACCGAACCCACACTTCAAAGTGATCCTTTCACTTGTCCCGGCCGGGGACAAAGCCCGGCGCAAAGCCATTTGATAACCTTCGCCAATGAACTTGCCATTATCCGTGAAGCGGAACACGCCCAATAAAAAAACATAACTCAAATCTATTTTCCCCACATTGCGGATGCGGAATGAGATTTCAGGAACCAGGACGATGCCCCGGGAATCATCCTCGATAATCTGGTCATCGACCACCCAGCGGCTGGAAATATCGAAAAACTCAAGCGCCGCTTTCAGCGACTCATTAGCCCGCTCCTGGCGTAATTCTTCCTCTATACGCGTTATCCACTGCACGGTAAGGGTGTCTTTGCGCCTGATAAACAGCGCGTTGTAGAGATTATCAAGCGCGCCTTTCAGATTTCTTGCCTGATAGGCTTCCACGCCTTTTTCAAAATAATATTGCTTTAAGTCGTCTTTCATCCGGCCCAGCCAGTACTTGGCCTTGATGTTGTTGGGGGAGAGCTTTTCAACCTCTTCCATTTTTTTATACGCCTCGGCTATGCGTCCCTCGTTATAAAGCGAGAGAGAGCTTTTGAAGCGGTCTTCAATCATGAGTTTTACGGACATGAACACGCGCTGACCGCCGTGCAGCTGGTTAGAGGCATCAAGCAGCATGACCGCGTCGGAAAAACTGGGGTCTATGGAAAGTATTTTTGAGGATAGCTCCGTCGCCTCTTCATAATTACCCTGGCGGTAATAGTCAAAGGCGCTCTCGTAAATGCTTCGCAGCATTTTCAGCTGGAGTTTTTCCTTTTCCAGCTGTACAGTGCCTAAAAACCGTTTTTTCTCTTCAAATTCGCTGAGCGAGCCAAGGCCTGTTTTTTGCAGATTCAGAAAGAGAGACTCCTCGCTTTTGACTTTCAGCCTCTCCTGGGCGCCAACGGAAAGGGTATAGGGGCCAGGGGCGAGGGTATAGGAAAAAACGAATAACAACGCCCAACGCGTATTCCCTGCTTTGCCGGAAACCGTTTTTATTGTGCCTTTCATAAAGTTCACCGTCTCTTCCCCGCTTTTCCCTGTACGCTAGCCACTATCCCCTGCCGTTAGAACGGCATCCCCCCGGTTATCAGATCGCTTATCATGGGCGCGAGCATAAGAATGAATACCGTGGGGAAGATGAAAATAAAAAGCGGTATGAGCATTTTGGTGGAGGCCTGCGCCGCCAGCTTTTCAGCCC
>JBAXOR010000309.1:0-1845 GCA_037133155.1 Chrysiogenales bacterium
GACGTCAAGCAGCGGCTGCGCGAGGCCGTGGAATGGCCTATAAAGTATGCCGATCTGTTTCGCTCCTTCCGGCTCAGTCCGCCGAAGGGCCTGCTGCTTTCTGGTCCGCCGGGCTGCGGCAAGACGCTGATCGCCAAGGCATTGGCCGCCGAAACCGAAGTGAACTTCATCGCGGTGAAGGGGCCGGAACTCATGTCGATGTACGTGGGCGAGTCGGAACGGGGCGTCCGCGAGGTTTTTCATAAGGCACGTCAGGCGGCCCCCTGTATCGTCTTTTTCGACGAGATCGACGCCATGGCATCGACCCGGTCAAGCGGCGGCCATCAAGACGCCGGCGTGGGTGGCCGCGTGCTCAGCCAATTGCTGACGGAACTGGATGGCATCGAGGAACTCAAAGGAGTTTTGGTGTTGGCGGCGACCAATCGCCGCGATCTGTTGGACCCGGCCCTGTTGCGGCCCGGCCGCTTCGATCTCCAGATCGAACTCCCCCTGCCCGACCAGGCAGCCCGCGAGAAAATCTTCCAAGTCCACCTGCGCGACCGTCCGCTGGCGGCGGATGTCACGGCCCGCTGGCTGGCCGACGAGACCAAGGGCTTTAGCGGCGCGGAGATCGAAGGAGTATGTCATGGGGCCATGATGGCCGTCTTGGCCTCGCGGATCGAGGCTTCGCCCGAGCAGCCCGACGCCACTGGGGTGGAAGTCCGAAGAGAACACCTGCAAACGGCGATAACAAAAATGTGGGAACTTGTCCCACAAACCCAACAAGTCCCAGAATAAAAACTGATTTTGTAAGATCGTAAACCAGCCAGGGCATTGCAATTCGCTGAATCCAGGTGCCTATAAGCGAAACACTTTGACCTGCAAAGAATAGGCGGTAATTTCGATATTTAAGTGAACGAAAGGTAGTTTTCAGACTATTGGGCTTTTTAGTGTAATTCTCCATTTTTTAGTCATACAACATTTAATTTATCTTTTGGAACTTGATCCACAAAGGTTAGTTAATTTTAACATTATTTCATCGGTTATCCCTCCTCCAAAAAATCTATTCAGTTCTGCTAATTCAGTCTTGTATTTTTCTAATTAAGATACCTGTTTTTTCAATACAGTAAAGAATGGTGATGATTGTCACCGACCTTCAATATAACACCAGACCTCACCAGATTGATTCTGGTTGCTTCTGGGGTAGTTTATAGGAAGGGAAAATGGGAAGGATGGCAAAAGATGATCTGTCTCTAAAAACCTTGAAACATAATGGAATAATGAATATTCATAAAATCCATCTTCCTTTGACCACTTCAAAATCCGGTCAGATTACACTTAACATACATTTGGAAACAACGATTTAACTCTGGGCTTTGGTGGTCAGTTTATAACGACTTACTATCAGGGTCAATGACTTTTCCAATAAACAGTTAATTAGCTTATCTTGTTATGGGAAAAAACTAACCAGGAATGAAAAGCTAGATGTTGTACTTTATTGGAAATTAGTTGGTCAATAAAATAGAAATACAAATATGAATACGAATCGACGAAAATTCATTTCGACTACCGTTACAGGTAGTCTGGCTGCCGCAGCATTACCATTATCATATTGTTGGGCAGAAGCGACATCCAATGGATCCATAATAGATGTAAAATCAAGGTATGCAAAGCTTGATGAAATACTTAAAAAACCTATACTAAAAAAGGAATTGTTTACTACCCCGGTAATAATAGAAACCCTCGAATTACTACGCTTTGAAAACAGTTTTTTATGCCGGATACAATCAAAAGACGGGGCAGAGGGAATTTCGGTAGGTCACAATGAACTTTCTACTCTATTCCCAATTTTCCTTAAAAAGTTGC
>JBAXOR010000310.1:0-1831 GCA_037133155.1 Chrysiogenales bacterium
GCCTGATACTTTGGATATTGGCGCAAGTCTGCCCCAGCAACTGCTTGTCATGGGAAAACAGGGTAAAGCTGCCCGGGTTTTCCTGACTGGCCGAAACACCGGCCGGCAGCTCAAAATCAACCGGATGCGAATGACCGACCTGCAGATTGATCACTTTGCCCTTGACCGTCGAACGCCAGCCCTTGCCGACGATTTCGATCTTGCGGGTAAATCCCTTGCTCACGCCGATGACAGCATTATTGACCAGGCTCCAGGTGAGGCCTTGCAGCGGCTTGCAACTGTCATCACGGCGGTTGACGTGAATATTGTTTCCTTCGACCTTGACCTCGATGCCGGCCGCGACCGGCACAGTCAATTCGCCTTTCGGTCCCTTGACCTGCACTTTGCCGCTGCCGACAGTGACAGTAACCCCGGCTTCAAAAATAACTGGTTTGGATGCTAAACGCGACATGCTTCCTCCTACCAGACGTACAGCAGGACTTCGCCGCCGATGTTGCGCTTTTTGCACTCTTTGCCGGTGACGATCCCTTGCGAAGTAGAAATAACTGCCACGCCCAGGCCGTCAAGTACTTTGGGGATGCTGTCCACTTCGGCGTAGACGCGGCGTCCGGGCTTGGATATTCTCTTCAGTCCTTCTATGACGTTCTGCTTCTTGCTGCTGTATTTCAATTCCACTAAAAGCTGGGCGGGCAGCTGGGTCTTGTCGACCCGGAAATTGGCTATGTAGCCTTCTTCCTTTAAAATTTTAGTGATTTCCAGCTTGATGGTTGACAGGGGAATAGCCACATCTTTTTTTTCAGCCATAATGGCATTCTTTACTCTGGTCAACATATCGGCGATTGGGTCTGTATGCGCCATTTTATCTCCTTATTACCAGGATGCCTTGGTCACACCCGGGATTTCTCCTTTTAATGACAACTCTCTGAAACACAACCTGCACAGTTCAAATTTACGGTATACCGCCCGCGGTCTGCCGCATAACCGGCAGCGGCTGCGATAGCGGATTTTATACTTTTTCTTTTTTAACTCTTTAACTTCGGATGATAATTTTGCCACCGTTTCCTCCTTATTCTTTAAAAGGGACGCCCAAATGCCTGAGCAGGGCCAAACCATGGTCATTGGTTGCGGCCGAAGTCTTGAACGTGATCCCCATACCCTTCAGTTTATCCACTTTGCTGTAATTGATCTCCGGGAAAACCAGCTGATCTTTCATGGCGATCGTGTAATTGCCCGTGCCGTCAAAAGACTTTTTGGACATGCCGCGAAAATCCTTCATGCGCGGGATGACAATGGAAACGAAACGGTCCATAAAATCGTACATCCTTTCGCCGCGCAGAGTGACCATGGCCGCAACCGGCTGGCCGGCGCGCAGGCGGAAAGTGGCGATCGACTTCTTGGCCCGGCGCAACGATGGTTTCTGGCCGCTGATGGCGCTCAATTCCTCCATCACTTTATCCAAAACCTTGATGTTCTGGGTGGCTTCGCCAACCCCGGAATTGATCACTATGGCATCGAGTTTCGGAACCATCATCACGTTGGGAAAATTGAGTTCCTTCATCAGGGCCGGCCTGATTTCATTTTTATATTTTTCATAGAGTCGGTTCATGTTTCACTCCTAATCCAGTACCACGCCGCATTTCTTGCAGACGCGCTGCTTGCCGGAGTCACTGATGCGATAGCCGATACGGACTCCCTGTTCGCATTCCTTGCAGTAATACATCACTTTTTCAATCGGTATGGCCCCTTCCCTTTCCACTATGCCGCCCTTGATATTTTTTTGCGGATTGGCCCGGACATATTCCTTGATGATATGAATCTTTTCGATTACCAC
>JBAXOR010000311.1:0-1828 GCA_037133155.1 Chrysiogenales bacterium
GGCCATGCGGATGTAGCCGCCCAAAGGAAACAAACTGACACGAAAATCTGTGGCCCCGATCTTTTTACCGAAGAGACGCTTACCGAAACCGAACGAAAAAACTTCTACGCGTATCTTCATCAGTCGGGCGGCAACGTAGTGACCAAATTCATGAACCAGGACAATGATGCCCAGCACGAATAGCAAAGTTAAAAACTGATAGATGATGCTCATTTCATTACCTCATTTTCGATGTGTTCCACGGTTTTTATTCTGGCCAGAGCCATTGTCTCCTGGACGTCGGCCAGGGTTTGTATGGGGCGAAAATCCCATCGGGCCAACATATGGCTGACAATGGCGAAGATGTCTTTAAAAGGTATTTTGTTTGCCAAAAAAAATTCCACCGCCGTCTCGTTGGCGGTGTTGAGTACGGCTCCGGCATTTTGCCCCTGTTTCAATACGTCGTAAGCCATGGCGATGGAGGTGAAACGGCGGGTATCCACTTTAAAAAATTCGAGGGGTTGCTGCTGCGTCAAATCCAGGCTCGGCCAAGGACTGCTGGCGCGTTCGGGATAACTCAATGCATAGAGGATCGGCAATTTCATGTCGGGAATTCCTAGCTGGGCCAGGATGGCAGAGTCCACAAACTCCACCATGGAATGGACAATGCTTTGGGGATGGATCAGGGCTTCGATCTGATCGGGACGCAGCTTGAAGAGATGATGAGCTTCAATGATTTCCAGGGCCTTGTTCATCAGGGTGGCCGAATCGATAGTAATTTTTTTACCCATGGACCAAGTGGGATGGGCCAGGGCTTCTTCCACCCGGATGGCGGCAAAGTCCCTTTGGCTATCTTTAAAAAACGGTCCGCCCGAAGCGGTCAATATGACCCGGCGCACCTGCTGCAGCGGGCTGGAGGCCAGGCATTGAAAAATGGCGCTCTGTTCGCTGTCGATGGGAATTATTTCGGCCCGGGATGTACTTAATTCACGGTAGATCAGTTCCCCGGCCGCCACCAGGGTTTCCTTGTTGGCCAGGCACAGCCTCAGGTTCAGGCGTATACACTGCAGCGTCGCCGCCAGGGCAGTGGTGCCGGTGATGGCGGCCACTACGTAATCGATCTGCGGTTGAGAAACGATTTCAGCTAAGCCTTCTTCACCGAAAAATATTTTTTTCCCGGGATATTGTTTCCGCAGTTCCTGAGCATGTTTTTTGGACTTGACGCTGATCAGCAGCGGATCAAATTCAGAGATTTGCTGGCCCAGCAATTGGCTGTTGGCGCCAGCCGCCAGTCCAAGTAGTCGGAACATTTTTTTGTTTTGGGCTAAAACGGCCAGGGTACTGCGCCCGATCGAGCCGGTAGACCCGAGCACCAAGATATTTTTTACCATGCGCTTATTTCCAGAAATATTTAATCAGGTAAAACAGCAGCGGCGCGCAAAATATATAACTGTCCAGCCGGTCCAGAATTCCGCCGTGCCCCGGTAGCAGGGTACCGGAATCTTTCTGTCCGGCGGCTCGCTTGAACAATGACTCGACCGGATCGGAGAGTTGCGAAAAAAGTCCGATGACGGCTGCGCTGATCATGGCGGTTGAAAGTTTGACCGTTATCGGGAACAGCCAAATAGACAGCCAGCCGCTGAGAGCCGCGGTCAGCACTGCAGCGATGAGTCCTTCGAGTGACTTATTTGGGGAAGCGACCGGGTAAATCTTGTGTTTGCCGAAAACGCTACCGACAAAATATGCCCCGGAATCGCCGATGGCGATGACCAGGATCAGGAAAAAAAGAAAATTGGCGCCCAGTTTTTTTAATTCCAGCAGGAAATACAGGGGGAGGTAAAGATAAAAA
>JBAXOR010000312.1:0-1818 GCA_037133155.1 Chrysiogenales bacterium
ATCGCCGATGTCTGGGCGGCCCGTGCTGATTTCGCCAAGGACCATCCGGAAGTCATCGAAGGGCTTGTGGAAGGCATATTTGAAGGTATGCGGGCGATCAAAGATGATACGCAGAAGGCCCAGGCATTTCAATGGATGGCCGAAGGCTACGGGATGACAGTTGACCAGGTCAAGGCAATGGAATATGACGCCCATGGCACCAATTTTGCCGAGAACAAGGAGTTTTTCCTTAATGCCAACTCTCCGGCCAATTTTGAGCGCACCTGGAAAAATATCACTTTTGTATATAAAGAACTCGGCCTGCTGGGAACTCCCTTGCGTTTCGACGAAGTAATGGATTTTTCCATCCTCAAGAAGATCGAGACGAAAGGCCTTTTTACAGAGATGAAAAACGAGTACATCACCAGTTTTGCTCCGACGAGCTACCAGAAAGTAGCGGCGGAAAAACCGATTCTGACTCAGACTATCCGCATCAATTTTTACCCCAATTCCGCCAATATTTTCGAGCCGCAGCATGACGAGCTGGGAAATCCCATGGCCAACACAATGTATGATCCGAATACTGCAGCAACTCTGGAAAAAGTGGCCCGACTGGCCGGTCAGTATGAACGCGCAGTAATCGGCATTACGGGCCATACTGACAGTTCCATGAAAGGGCGGGTGCCGCGTTCAGAAGTAGAATTGCTCTCAATGGACCGGGCAGAAGCGGTAAAGACTGCCCTGATCAAGAAATATAATTTCGATCCGAATAAATTCGTGATCAAGGGCATGGCCTGGGATTCGCCCGCGGACCAGGCAGAGCCTCTGAATCAACCCTTGAACCGCCGGGTGGAAATATCGATATATCCGCCAGAGATGAAATAGCCTCTGGCTATGAAGATTTTTTCGATTTATGAATCAGACTGAAAATTTGTTTAGAAAGATAGAGGCGATTTTTAGGAATTTTTTTCGCCACTTTTTTAAAATCCGCGAGGATGTTTTTTCCCCGGTACGCATTGCGCTGGGAATGATTCCGGTGTTGGTGATCATCGCCGTATGGGCGCTATTGACCCATGGAAAAGCGGAAAACCGAGTCATATCTCCACTGATTCTGCCTTCTCCCCGCGAAGTGATAAATTCCTTCCGCAGCCTCTGGTTCGATGCCGAATTGAGCCGCAGTATTGTGGCCAGCACCATTCGGGTGGTCGGTGGTTTCTTCATCGGGCTGGCCGCCGCTTTTCCATTGGGAATCTTCATGGGAGCGTTTTCCAACTTCAAAGCTTTATTCTACCCTCTGGCCACTTTCGGCGCCTATCTGCCCATTCCCACTTTGGTTCCATTGACAATGAGCCTATTCGGCATCGGCGAGACCCAAAAGATCATGTTTCTGGCGCTTGCCTTTTTTGTCTATTTGCTGCCCCTCTTCGTCAAGGCCGTGGATTCCGTGGACAATGTATATCTGCAGACGGCCTATACCCTCGGAGCTGACCGCTGGCAGATCCTGCGCCGGGTCCTCCTCGGCATCTCTTTGCCGCAGATTTTTCATGCCATGCGGCTCGGCTTCGGCATCGGCTGGACTTACATCATTTTGGCCGAGATGGTTGCCGCCGACCGCGGCCTGGGAACAATCATTATCGTCGCCCAACGGCGCGGCCCCCGTGAACACATCTACCTGGTCCTGGTGGTGATCGTCTTTATCGCTTTCATCACCGACAAGATTTGGGCATGGCTGGAGCGGGTGTTTTTTCCCTATCTGGAGCAAAAATGAATTCGGCAGGCGTGAAGACAAATCCGGCTCCCATGGCTGCAAATCCGCCGGTTGCCGAGTTTCGCAATGTC
>JBAXOR010000313.1:0-1799 GCA_037133155.1 Chrysiogenales bacterium
ATGGTTTCTTTAGTCATAGACTTATTCTCGCATTTTCTCCCTATCACATGATGATATAGAAGAAAAAAAGTGACGAGTGGCAAGGAAGGGGCGAACCACCGTGTTCGCCCTTTTAATTTTTGCATATTTTTCGGCAGTTTGCTATAATTAATATATGGAGAAAATGGTCAGGATCGTGAGTTTCCGGGAAGCCGAGGAGCTGGATATCCAATATTGGAAAAAGGCGACGCCGGAAGAAAAACTGGATACCCTGCAAGTCCTGCGGGAAATATATTACACTTTTAAAAATGAGAATCGAAAAAGACTTCAAAGAGTTTATCGAATTGTTGAACAAAAGTAGCGTCCGCTACCTGATCGTTGGCGGGTACGCGTTCGCTTTCCATGCCGAGCCACGCTTCACCAAGGATATCGATTTTTTTGTGGAGGGTTCGGAAGAGAACGCGGAAAGATTGCTGAACGCCTTGGCTGGATTCGGCTTTAAAAGCATCGGCCAACTGGGAGTGCCCCCGGTCAGGATAGATTTAATGACCTCGGTTACCGGCCTTGATTTTGCCCCGGCTTGGGAAAATCGGGTGACTGGAAATTATGGAGATATTCCTGCATTTTTCGTTTCCAAAGCCGACCTGATCCGCAATAAAATGGCTGTGGGCAGGAAACAGGATCTCAGTGATATCGACAGGCTGCAAAAAATTTAGCCACAAAATGTGAACAGAAATTCGGTTATTGTCTTAGACGCCATTATATGATAAAAATAAGCCATGAAAGTGCAATTGACGCCCGCGGCGCTACGCGAAATAACTGTTCTGCGCTCGACCGGCTACAAAGGGGCGGGTTTTTTGCTGGGAAGCACTATCGGCCATTTCATCATCATCGACCAGCTCCTGCCTCTCGATTTTAAACGCGATAACGGGGACGATGTTTACAGTTCCGTTTGTGCAAGCTACCAACAGCGGCTGCAGGGAGTATTTTTTTGCCGACGCCGGCCCTTCGTCCTGGACTGGTTTTTACAAGATCTGGTCATGGTAATCGGCAGCGATCAAATCGAAATACGCGGCTGTGAATTTTCCGATCAGAAGCGGAAAGCCGTCCTGGTGCCGCTTTTGGAAGACAAGGAGGAGAAATGGCCGAATTAAACCAACAAGAGCAAAAGGAACTTTTAACTTTGGCCAGGAGCACTATTAAAAAATACCTGGCATCGGCAAGCAGGGATTATCTGCCCTTTACTAATCCTGTTTTTAACGAGAAGCGCGGGGTGTTTGTGACTCTGCACCGCTGCGGCGAGTTGCGCGGCTGCATCGGTTACCCATTGCCTTACAAACCTCTCTGGCAAGCCGTGGTGGACAACGCCATTGCCGCGTCCAGCGAAGATCCCCGCTTTCCGGCGGTTACGGCGGCGGAGCTGCCTGATCTCGACATTGAAATATCCGTTTTAACCGTTCCCCAAAAAGTTGCCGATCAGGCACAGGTGCAGGTCGGCCGTGATGGCATCATCATTTCCAAGGGTTTTCAGCGCGGTTTGCTGCTGCCGCAGGTGCCGGTGGAGCAGGGTTGGGATTTGGAACAATATATTTCCTATGGCTGCCGCAAAGCCGGTTTGGCCCCGGACGAATGGAAAAAAAGCGTGCAGATTGAAACTTTCCAGGCGCTGGTTTTCGCTGAAAAGGAGTTGGTAAAAAAACCATGAGCCATTCCCATATCATTGATATCCAAAGCAATCACGGCATTGAATTCATCGATATTACGGCTCAAGTCCGCGACTTTGTAAGGGCTGCCAAATGCCGGGAAGGAATCGTGTTGAT
>JBAXOR010000314.1:0-1799 GCA_037133155.1 Chrysiogenales bacterium
TACACGGCCAGTCGCGAAAAGATGGTCAAGGAACAGATCCTGGAAAGGGGCATCACCGACCAGCGCATCCTTAACGTCTTCCGCAAAGTCAAACGCCACCTGTTCATCAGCCCCGCCTACCAACCTGAGGAAGCCTACGGGGACTATCCCCTGGCCATTGAAGAGAACCAGACCATCTCGCAGCCTTACATCGTGGCCATCATGACCTACGCCATCGCTCCCAAAAATAATAAAAAAGTCCTGGAAATCGGAACCGGCTCCGGCTACCAGGCGGCCGTACTGGCCGAACTGGTTCAAGAAGTCTATACCATCGAAATAAACGACAAACTGACACGTCAATCCAGGAAATTACTGAACGATTTGGGCTATGGCAACATCCATTGCCGGACCGGCAACGGGTACCTGGGCTGGCCCGAAGCCGCGCCTTATGACGGGATCATCGTTACTTGCGCGCCGGACAACATCCCTCCGGCGCTGATCAAGCAGCTGGCTGTCGGCGGCCGCATGGTCATCCCCATCAGCTATTCGTCCAATGTCCAGGACTTGCTGCTGCTGGAAAAACTGGCCAACGGCAAGCTGAAAAAAACCAACCTGATTCCGGTGCAGTTTGTGCCCATGATCCATGCCGGCAATGGCCGCTGATATCCTGTCCGGACTCAACCCGGAGCAGCAGCAGGCTGTTCTCCATTTCGATTCGCCATTGCTTATTGTCGCCGGCGCCGGTTCGGGAAAAACCAGGGTTATCACCCATAAAATCGCCCACCTGATCCTGGAAAAAGGACTGGCGCCCCACCATATTTTGGCTGTGACCTTTACCAACAAGGCGGCCAGTGAAATGAAAATCCGCATCGAAGCCCTTAGCGGTATCGAAGCCCGGCTGTTCAATATTTCCACTTTTCATTCTCTGGGTTTGCGAATCTTGCGTGAATCGGGAGGTCCACTGGGTTTCGATTCCCAATGGCAGGTGATGGACGACGATGATCAACGCCGGCTGTTCGAGCGCCTGGTCCGGGAAAATTTTCCCTACCTGGGTAAGGACAATGATGATATCCGCAGAAAAATAAGCCTGGCCAAAATGAACCTCAATTACCCGAACAATGGCGAGTTTTTGCGCCAGAAAGGTTTTAGCGAAGATGAGATCAGCATTTTCGCCCATTACCATGCCGCCCAGCAGAAAAACAAGCTCTGGGATTACGAGGACTTGATTTCCTTCGCCGTCATTTTGCTGCGCGATCACAAAACCATCAGAGAAAAATATCAGCAAAAGTTCCGCTACCTGCTGGTGGATGAATTTCAAGATACCAATCCCAATCAGTATGAATTGATCAAAATGCTGAGCGGTGATCGCCGCAGCATCACGGTTGTCGGCGACGATGACCAGGCCATTTATTCCTGGCGCGGCGCCAGCGTCCGCTTCCTGTTTGACTATGAACTGGATTTCCCCGGCACGCGCATCATCAAGCTGGAGCAGAATTACCGTTCCACGCCCCAGATATTGAGTTTCGCCAACCGGCTGATCAGTCAGAACGCAGTTCGCAAAACCAAACAGATGTGGTCGGTTAGCGCCAGCGGCCACCCGGTGTTTGTTCTGCGCAGCCGTTCCAAGGAAGAGGAAGCCCAGGAAATCGCCCGCCTGATCATCCGCCTCAAGGCCAGCAATCCCGAATTGTTTCCCCTGGCCATTCTCTACCGCATCAACTCCCAGTCCCTGGCCCTGGAAACCGAATTTCTCAAGCAGGACATCTCCTTCCGCATTCTCAAAGGCCTGCGTTTTTTTGAGCGCAAGGAAATCAGGGACT
>JBAXOR010000315.1:0-1791 GCA_037133155.1 Chrysiogenales bacterium
TATAGAAGGTGGAAGAGAAGCAGAATTTCGTGCGACCGGGCAGGTGTTGGTAAAGGAAGGCTTCCTCATTCTTCGCAATGTTAAGAAGAAGAAACAGGAAGATGACGAGCAATCTGAAGAAAAGCCCGGCGATGAAGAAAACCTGATATTGATCCCTTCAAGTCTTAAAGTTGGAATGCCACTGGATTTATTGGATTTGAAATCCGAGCAGCACTTCACCCAGCCACCGCCTCATTTCAATGAGGCAACGTTGGTTAAGGAGCTTGACGAAAAAGGCATCGATGTTAGCGCCGGTCCAAAAGTGTACCGGTTTGGCCGGGGTTAGGTGTACCATCTAAGCCGTTTTTACCGATTTTTGTAAACGCAAGCCTGCCTCCGTGTTGAAAAACAAAAAAATCGGGCGTTACAATCACCGCTTTCGGGAGGATTTATAATCCACTGTTACGTTGTTTTCTTTTTTTAATTCTATAGCTTGGTCCTTCGATTTTGATCAACTCCCCGTGCTCGATGAGCCGCTCTGCTATAGCGGTTGCCACGGCATTGTCCTGGAACACTTCGTTCCAATCTTTAAACGCCTTGTTCGTAGTTATTATCATGGAACCGGTTTCGGCCCGTTTAGATATAATCTGAAAGAACAAGTCTCGCGCGTCTTTGTCCATGGGTATATAGCCGAGCTCATCAATTATCAGCAGCCTGGGGGTCGTGAATTTCTTCAGCGCCCGCTCCAGGCCGTAATCGCTCTTGGAAGCGATTAGGTGGTTAATCATGTCCGCCGCCGTGGTGAACAGTGTACTCATACTGCGCTGACACGCGGCAAACCCGAGGGCGCTGGCTATATGCGTTTTGCCGAGGCCGCCGGAACCCAGTAAGATAAGATGCTCCTTTCTGTTCACAAAATCTGAATTTGTCGCTTCTAAAATCAATCCTTTCGGGATGCTTGTCGGATGCTCCCAATCAAAACCGGCTATTGTCTTCGTCGTCGGGAATCTGGCCGCCTTTATCAACCGGCCTACCGTCGCCTCATGGCGCAGCGCCAGCTCATTTTCCAGAATAAGATCCAGGAAACCCCTATTCGATACATTTTCTTTCGCAGCTCGCGATACCAATTCGTTTAAATTGCGTTCTGTGTGCCATAAATAAAGTCTCTTCAGCATTTCGCCGGTATCCGGCCGGGATTCATTTTTAATCATGATTGTTCTCCTTAAATAATTCGTCATATTGGCCCAAATCGCTTTCTTCTACAGAAGCCTCAGACCATTGCGGCTTTTTAATAAGAACTATCTGCCGCGGTTCCGGCATATTCCGGGCGGCACGGCGCTGCGAAATAATATTCTGAATGTAGTGCGCGCCGAAAGCGTTATATCCCAATGCGTGGCCGATTGCACCCACGACATCGCTTTTACCGTATAAGCCGGCCAGCTTCTGAATCTTATCAAGCTGGCCGGGTAAATGCAGTTCAGCCCCGATCAACCCTTTCAGATATCGTTCGCAATCCCCGCTAAGCGCTAAAAACCATTCCACCAGTTTAGAGGTGCGCGCTTTTTTCCTGTGCGCCAGCAGGTTCTCGTAATGTCTGGGGTTTTCTATAACCCGGTATTTCTCGTAGGAACGGGGATGAGACGTTAAAATACGGTCTTTATCATACACCGCCACTTGCCGCGCCGTAGCCTTGATCGTAAGCGTCCTGCCAACAAACTGGCTCGGCACTGAATAACGGTTACTATCAAAATGCACAAGTGCCTGCGAGGTCGGAATCGCAGTTGCCACTATAGAACAATCATAGTCATGCAT
>JBAXOR010000316.1:0-1782 GCA_037133155.1 Chrysiogenales bacterium
TGGGATTCGTTCGCCGAAAAAAACGGGGTTAATTCACTAGAAGAAATGCGGCGGAGGATTGAATTTTATCGCAAGCAAAGAAGCCCGCAGATTATAGATTATTCAATTGGTTGCATTTTGTTGGAACAGCCTTTTTTCTTTGCCGAGAACGAATGGATACCCGTTCCGGTGGATTGGAAGCTAAATATTGTCCAGGGAAAGACTTACAACACGGAAACTGAATTGGGGAAAAAATTTTGGGATGATGTCCGAATCCGGTTGCAAGGGCAGCATTATTTCCTGGATCAACAAACTCAAACTGATTCAAACCAGCGTTATGGCCAGCCGACAACCATTCTGCCAAGGCTAGGTCAGGGCAGTTTCCGGGTCATTATAACCGATGTTTATGACCGCCGCTGCGCTGTCACTCAGGAACGAACATTGCCAGTTTTGGAAGCAGCACATATTAAGCCATACAACTTGAACGGACCTCACGAAATCAGCAATGGTATTCTATTGCGCTCCGATCTCCACAAACTTCTGGATAAGGGTTATATAACCTTTACACCGGAATGTCACCTGGAAGTAAGCCGACGCATCCGAGAAGAATTTGAAAATGGCAGAGAATATTATGCTTTGCATGGAAACAAACTTCGGTTGCCGCAGAACAAAGATTCCTGGCCAAAACCGGAATATTTGAATTGGCACAATGAAAATGTCTTTTTTAAATGAGGAAAGTGGAATGGGATGGAGCTTGGCCTTGTGACTTTGTAAAAACAGATGAGAGGAATTATTGTCAGATCTTTCATTATATTATAACATTTGATTTGCTAGGATAATCCGGAATCCGTTTTAACGAAACGGGCGGGAAAACAGCATGGAGTGAAGCCGAAATGTCTGAAAAAGAGAATCGGGAACTTGAAGGAGAACAAGGGGGCGAAGAGTTCGGCGAACTCATAAAATACACCGGCGGCGGTTTTGCCGTCGGCATCCTGTCGGGCGCGCTGCTGGACCACTTCGGATTCCAGGGCAGCGGCATAGGCCAATGGATCGTACGCACCTTGTCCGGCGAGGGCGAAAGCATCTTCGAGGGGATATTTGCGATCCGCAAGCGCATGGCCGGCGCCGGCGGCACCATGGCCCAGGCCTACGGCTGGGGCAAGCTCCTGGGCATGGGTTTCCCCTGGATCATCGATTGGGGCAGCCGTTTCCTGGGCATCAACGTGTATGGGGTCGGGGCTTTTTATATCCCCTTTTTTTACGCCCTTTCCGATCAGATCGGGGCGAACGTCTCGGGCTTTGTTTTCCTTTATCGGCGTGAAAAAGCCTTTGCCCCGGCTTTGGCCAGGTACTTCAAAAACCCGGTGATGGTCTCCAGCCTGGCCATCATCCTGATCGTACCGTTCGGGTTGCTGGCGGCCCGCTGGCTCGGGTTCGTGCCCGACACGCAGTTTTCCACCGCGCTCGAAACCGTCATCGCCGACCTTTGCTGGGTCCCGCCGCTGGTGGGCTGGATCGCCGGGCGGAAAAAAAGATGAGGCGCTGATTCCTGGCAGGAATATTCCTATTCGATCGTAACCCGGTCGCCATGGTGGCGCCGATATAATGAGGAATACAAGATTTGACCCTATTTCCGTTCGACAGTAATCCTGTCATCATGACTCGGTGGGGCTGATATGACGAGAAAGGAAAGATCCATATTGCCCCGGTTGAGCAAACGATGGGGCGAGCCGGGCGGCACGGCGATGCCATCCTGGGGGCCGAGGACCACCTCGCTGTTTTCGAGTTCCATGACGGCCTCTC
>JBAXOR010000317.1:0-1771 GCA_037133155.1 Chrysiogenales bacterium
GATTTAACGAATATGTCAATGTGAATGATTCTATGGAAGTCACATTTGAAGTTAAACCCCTTATTTAATATAAAGAAAAATAAGATAAGTAATAAATAGTCCGGATCCGTTCAGATTATTAAGGGGAATGGTAGCATCAGCCGAAGTTCGTTTATTACCGGCTGTTGCAGGGCGTAAAGAACCTGCTTGCCGGGATGAAAAGAATGTTCCTGTTCCGCTGGAAACGCAGAGCTGGAAAGGCTTTGCTCAAAACCATCCCGCCCATGCTCCCATTCCTTGCCAAACCAACTGCGCTTGCTTATGCCATGGAGTATGGTTTATGAAAAAATGGGGTGACGCCAGATAATTAAATTTGACTTTTTGTTTTTAATGCATTATTGTTTCCTGTAAATTAATTTCTGGAGGAAAAATGAAACAAATGAAAAAAAGCGCCCGGTTAGTAATGGCTGCGGCTCTGATCGCATGTTTGGGAATCTCTCTATCCGCCAACGGCCTGAACCTCAACGGCCAAGGCAGCAAGGCCATCGCCATGGGCGGCGCTTTCATCGGCCAGGCCGATGACTACAGCGCCGTTTTCTGGAACCCGGCCGGCTTAACCCAGATGAAAAACACCAGCCTCTCTCTTTTCGGGACCGATCTGATCCCCAGCGTCACATATGCCTGGCAATCTCCCTATGGCAACATCGACGCTAAGAGCGCCAGCAAGATGTATCCTTCCGGGGCGGCCGGGTTTTTCAAGCCTTTATCAGACAAACTGGTACTGGGAATCCTGGCTTACGTTCCGGCCGGATCTGGTGCCACCTGGAACGGCGAAGACCTGAAAGCGTTGAGTTTCAACAAGGCGCTCGAATGGGAAAGCCAGATCGCCGTGATCACGGTTTCGCCGGCAATCGCCTATAAAGTCACCGACACCCTTTCCATCGGAGCCACCCTGAACATCAACTATGGCATGCTGACGCTGAAAAAACCGGCGCTATTCGCCTTGACATCTACTATTAAATTCGCAGAGCAATATTCGGAAGACTCGACCGCTTTGGGATTTGGCGCTACTTTCGGCGTGCTGTTCAAACCCTCCGACAAGCTGGGCATCGGCCTGACCGTGCGGACCCCCAGCAAGATCAATTTCAAAGGCAGCGCCCAGAACGGTTTGGCCCCGATCCTGCTCCATGCCGCCGCGGAATCGGATATCGAAAGGGAAGCCACCTGGCCGCTGTGGATCGGGGGAGGCATCTCCTTCAAGCCGATCGACAAACTGACCGTCAACGCCGATGTGCAATATACCAACTGGAAAAAAGTTGAAAAAATCGAGGCCACCTACGCCGATGCAGCCTGGCAGGCGGCCTTCGCCGCTGGCGGCGCCCTTCATTTGCGCTGGGAAGACAAGATCCAGTACCGCTTCGGCCTGCAATACCAACTGTGCGAAAAATTCTCACTGCGCGGCGGATATTATTATGACCCGGTCGTCGGCCCCGATACAACCCTGAACATCCTCCTGCCGCAGTTCACCTACAACGTCGTCACTCTCGGCGTGGGATACCGTACCGGGAAGATTTCCCTCGACTTGTGTTTGGAGTACCTGATGGGCCTGGAGCGGACCATCGATCCAACGGCTATAAACCCGGCAACCGACTCCGGTATGCCCGGCGTTCACGGCATGAGCATCCTGGTGCCCAATATCGCCTTCACATACCGCTTTTAGAATTCGCTGATTTGGCTTAATGCCAAGGCCGGAGCGCCGCTGGCGGCGCTCCGGCCTTGTTTTTTTGTTATC
>JBAXOR010000318.1:0-1753 GCA_037133155.1 Chrysiogenales bacterium
AATGCTGTCCAGCAGCGTCGCAAGGCTACCCCCGGCCAGATCGGTGCGCCCAATCGAGCCGGCAAACAGCGCATCGCCGGTAAAAGCGCGCCGCCCGGTATGATCCACAAAGGTGACGCTGCCCGGCGAGTGGCCCGGCGTGTGACGCACCTCTAGCGCCACGTCACCGACCTGGATGCTCGCGCCGGCCCAGAACCCCATATCGTAACTGCGGGAAGCCGCACCCATCGACGCATTGGCATCAAAAGCCTGGGCACAAAGCGTGATCGCGATCACCCAGACAGGTATTGCCGCTCCGGCTTTATAATAATTTACAGCTTTGCCCTTGATCTTGATATAGGTCCAGAATCCGATACCCATGGTCAAAGCCGTCATGATAATTACGGCAATACCAATATTACTCATTTTTACTTCTCCTCCTATTCGAAAAACCTGCTGGTTATTTGTGCCACCGCCTGTCCTTATTCTCCGATCCGTAGCGGGGGATTTTCTCCTGGCTCATTGCCGCATTCAATGCAAACCCGGCCAGGACAACGGCTGCCTGCTTGAGATCGTCCGCCACCAGCCTGTCATACACATCCATATTGGTGTGAAAAGTGGTTGTGAAAAATTCCAGGTCATCCTGAATGAACTGAAAGGCCGGGAGCCCGGCTTCATAAAAAACCATATGATCGGTACCACCGGTATTTCCCGGGACCAGGTACGTCATGCCGAGATCATGGAAAGGCTTCATCCAATCATCGAAAATCGGCCTGGCAAGATCATTGCCCTGGAGATATATCCCACGGAACCGGCCATACCAGTCGACATTGAAATACACGGAAAAATCGTCATAGCCCGGCAATTTCTTTTTGGTATTGGCATCAAAAAGATATTTATTTACATAGCCCTTCGAACCAAGGAGACCCCATTCCTCGGCCCCCCACAGGGCAACGCGAATGGTGCGCCTGGGGGTTATTCCGATCTGTTTCAGAATCCTCATTGCTTCCATCACAATGGCGCAGCCCGCAGCATTGTCTGTTGCCGCACTGCCAGCAGACTTTCCGTCAAAATGAGCACCAAGCATCACGACTTCATTTTTAAGATCTCTACCGGCAATTTCGGCAATAATGTTGTAATCCTCGATATTTTCAGCGCTGAAGGTGTTAGCTACATTTATCTCAATTGTGACCGCGATCCCTTTCTCCAAGATTCGCAATACCCTGTTATAATGCTCGGCAGCAAAGATTACCATTGCGATCGGCCGCGGATCCCCCTTTTTCAATGGGCGCCCCTTATTCACCAGGACGACGCCCTTGTCCATTGGCCCTTCGCCGATCTGATCACCCGGGAAAACGGCGGCGACAGCCCCTTCCGTCTTCAGGAATGAAAGTACTTTTTCAATGTTGAAAGGTTTTATTTTTTCAGCACTTTTTTTTTCTAAATCAGGCCCACAATTCCCTTCCGGTTTTTGTTCATTGGCGGTATGGCCTGACAGTTTCAGGGCGGCCATATCGTCCAACTCCTCTTGCGAGAGCCGGACCGCAAGAGGTTTGAAGTTTGGTTTCAGTGCCCGCTGCGGAGAGATACAAACGATCTTGCCTTTGAACTTATCCCGAAATGACAGCAGGTCCTTTTCGGAAAATAGTGAAGTCGAATCCAGATAAACCACATCGGCCTGGATATTTCCATTTGTGCCGGAAGTCCAGGGCACGGAATACGCGATTACAGGCTGATACAGAGGTTTCACGATATGTACGGAAGTGAAAGAGTT
>JBAXOR010000319.1:0-1751 GCA_037133155.1 Chrysiogenales bacterium
CAGCCGATAATACCCAGCATGAAGACCATGATGAACAGGGCCACGGTTTCGACCAAGGGCATGGATTTCACTTGTGCCTGGGCCGACGAGGAAACCTTCTACCAATAAAGTAGTGTCAATAATTATATAGAGAATAAATGTTAAAAAACCGGCAAATAGGGCTATGAGCAAAGGCCATAGATGGTTGATTTTTTTTGGGTATTTAATTTCTTTGTCAGCATTCATTTTTAACTCCTGAAAAACATGAATTTCATGTTTGCCCGCAAAATTCAATATTAGCACCGGTTTTTGTCATTTTCAAATTTTCGATGGGAAATTTGGCGGGAATTTAGGGACGGGCTTCCAACTTGTATTGACGGCTCCATTATGGTAATTACATGGTATGGCACACAGGGTAATTAAAAAAACAGCCTTGTTTTTCAGATGCGAATTGAAGGCGAAATGAGATTAAAAACAATGATTCCCCTGATGATATTCAGCATCATGATTTGGTTCAGGCCGCTGGCTGCACAGCCAGACCTGGGAAAATACACTTATGGGATCAAATTAGCTGATTCAGTGACCACAGCGCTTGCCAAAGCCAGGAAACTCAATTTCAAGATAGTAAAAACTCCCATGCAGTACGAAGATGGTCCGGGAACGGCCTTTTCTCTTTATCGAAAAAAGCAATTAATCATGGTGATTGTCCCCTTTAACGAAAAAAATATTTTCTGGATCGATGTCAGGGGAAAAAACCTGGCTGTAGAAGGCATCGTGATCGGGTCAGATCTTTTCAGATATTACAAAAAAGGATTGGCAATCCGCTTCGATTCCCATCGTGATTGTTCGTTTGATGACATCACCTGTTTTATCGGAGATAATAAAATCACCTATTTGGTTGATCAAGCTGAAAATATGGATTTGGTGCAACAATATAAAAACGGCAAAAATCCTGAATTACTGAAAAAAATACACATTTCGGGCTGCCAAGTGCGGAAACAGATCCAGTAAAGAGACCATTCGGGCGCCCCCATGGCCAGGCCTGAGAAAATTCCGACACCAAATAAAAACCATGGATCCAGCCTGCCGATTATATCTTTAAAGTTTGCAAAAACTCTTTGGCTGTCAATATGCCGATATTTGCTTTTTGAAAATCTTTGGTATTGCGGGTGATCAGACAATCAATTTTGTGGTTCACGGCAACAAAATATTGCACACCATCTTCAAAGTCCTTGAATCCGGCATTTATCGATTGGCCGATTTCTTTATCTGTAAAGGGCAGGATGGCAATTAGTGAACGAATTTTATTTATGGCTTGAATGGCTTTTTTGTAGCCGGCAATTTTATTCAGGATGTAGTAAATATTGGCCATGACCAGGCTCGATGTGTGGCCGGCGATTTTGTTTTGTTCGCAAAGGTTTATCAATTTGGTAGAATGTTCGGAATGCGGTTTGCGGTCCAGTATCGTATCCAGAAAAATATCGGTATCGATAAAGATTTTTTTCATAGATATTTTTTTAGTAAGGCATCAGCCAGAACGTCCTTTTCATTTATTTTTGCCGCTTTTACCATACCCGCAAGCTCCGCCGTGACAGGGAAAAGTGCCGCACTTTTTTCTTTATTTTCGGATGTCAGGGAAGCGAAATAAAATTCCACCAGCTTGGAAAGGCTGAGATTTTTTTGCCGGGCATATGCTTTGGCTTTTTTTACGGTTTCGGCATCCAATGCTAAAGTCAATTTACTGGCCATCATTCACCTCTCATACGTACAAT
>JBAXOR010000320.1:0-1743 GCA_037133155.1 Chrysiogenales bacterium
GTTCCTTGCTGGACCCAAAACCTTTCAGCAGCGGCTCGATATTTTGCAGCCGATCATGGGGAGTCGGATGCGTTTTCCCGAATCCGCCGGAATTGGAACTGAGTTGCTTCTTCATCTGTTCCAGCATGTCTTTAAGGGCCGTAGGATTGTAACCAACCCGTTTAACTATCGTTACGGCCGCTTTATCGGCGTCATATTCCTGGCTGCTTTGGTAGCCGTTATCGACCATCTGCTTCATGATATCGCCGACGGTTCCGTCAAAAATTTCGGCAGCCTGGGCAAGCTGTTCCCCGCCAAGATTTTTTGCCAGTTCAACTCCGGCAATCTTCCCCAGGGACGTATATCGGCTTCCGCGAATGGCGCCCATGCCGTGACCAAGCTGCACATGACCAATTTCATGGGCCAAAACCGACGCCAGGGCATCCTCCGATTTGCAACAGCGCAGGAGACCGCGTGATACCAGAATCAACCCGCCCGGCGCGGCAAAAGCATTTATTTCGTCCGTGTCCAGGATCAGAAAATGATAACCCTTGAACGTCTCCGGTTTGTCCGAGGCTTGCGCCACTGTTTGACCAACCAGATTTATGTACTTGTTTTGGCCCATATTCTGGTAGGCCTTGTACTTGGACAGGATATTAGCCGCAATGGTTCTGCCGATGTAGTACTCATTCTCCGGTGTAAATTCCTCGAAGGCCTTGCTGGCAGCCTGAGATGTTTTTTTAATCGATTCAGCCTGCTTGCTCGTAATCGCGCCCGTCGCTGCCGCTATGTCGGCGCCGGCGCCGGTAACAGCCTCCATCGTCTGGCAACTCTGAACGACAGGCAAGAGCAATAACATCAGGAGGAAGAAAAGAATGTGTCTAAGGGGGATTCTCATGGTTCACCTCCTTCCGCAGGTCTGATCTGGCCGTCTTTGAGGAAGGTGACACTCTGCTTGGGTGAAATGGTGATTTTTTCCATTTTATCCACCCAGGTGAAATCGATCTTCTTGTTTTTTCGCCGGTAAGACTGCTCGATCTGTTCCGTGAAACCCTTTTCAGCGGCGCTCAGTTCCCCCGCCGATACCGAGGTCGGAGCGTTCTTAGCGCCGGACTTTGGGGCCAGTTTCGTACTTGTAAGAGCCGAAATATGAATCCAACCGGTAGCATTATTCCTGGCGGTAGAAGCTTTTACCCAGGCTCCTTTTGAATCGATGATTTTCAGCCGATCGGCATAGCTGACGGCAGTGACGACAGAACCATAATACGCAGGAGTGGAACGCAATTGCGCCCGGTCGACCTGAATGCTCATCTCCTTTCCCATTGCCGTGAAAGCCGTATTAATCAGGAAGGCAACCGGCACCAGCAGAACCATAGCAATAAAAACACGCTTCATGATTTAGCACCTCCTGTTGAACCTGCACTACATCAGGGCAGGCTTGAAATCTTCTGACTTTCCATCTGAACGGACTTTTTATTACACATTCATGATTTCCAGTTTCCATTCCCGCAGGATAGGTAATATAATAGCCAAATATCACTTCGCTTATAATAAAAGTCTAAATAAGAGTGAGGTGTGTGTCAAGAAAAAAGAATCATTATATGCACGTAGTCTGTTTCAAATTCTAAGCCTTGCTCCAGCCGGAACTTTGCCAATCCTGCAGGTTATATTATTTTCCATTATACGTCTTGTTGCCCGGCGGTGCCACATTCATGCTTCACGTCGACCCACGTGGCATGGAGGTTTTCTGGGGGATCATCGAAT
>JBAXOR010000321.1:0-1738 GCA_037133155.1 Chrysiogenales bacterium
AGGGGATATTTATTCACAATTTTACCCGCCTGGTCTGCCGGGGAAATTATTTCAGATGACGTGTTTATAAAGAATCAAATCAGAAGAAAGGGAAATCTTGGTTTTGCTATGGCAAAGTGTTATGATAATGGAACATGGCAAACTGTAAAAACTGCGGAGCGGCATTAACCGGTAATCTCCTGGTTTGTCAGTACTGCAAAACGCGCCAGGATGTCGATCTATCTATCATCAACCGCTATACGGTCGAAATACCGCAATCAAAAAGGATTTGTCCCCGCTGTTATATACCGCTGCAGGTCATTGATTTGCACTTGGGAGGAAAATTTTATATCGAACGCTGTGAGGATTGCCTGGGTTTATTTTTCGATCCCGGCGAACTGGAAGCCCTCCTGGACAAGTCGGTCACCAATGTTTATGAAATTGACCGCCAGCGTCTTGATGAAATCCGCAATGTCAAACGCAGCTGTGAATATCCGCTGAGCTATATCGATTGTCCCGTTTGCAAAAAACTGATGAACCGCATCAACTTCGGTTCCCGGAGCGGCGTGATCGCCGATAAATGCCGCGATCACGGCCTGTGGCTCGATGGCGGCGAGCTGCGGCAAATACTCGAATGGGTGAAGGCCGGAGGCGATCTTTATCACCAGCAAAAACAGCTGGAAAACGCCCAGCTGGAAATCGAGCAGGAAAAGAAAAACCTGCAATTTAAAAAGATTGACAGCAACTTGAGCGCCACGCGCGGAGCGCCCTATGGCGAGCCTGAAGATTTAAAATTGGACCTCCTGTTCCTGATCGGCCGCTTGTTGAAAAAATTTTTTCACTGAAAGGTCATGGTGGGGCACAAGCTGTTATTGGGGTTGTTGTGGGGCATTGGCTTGCCGGTACTGATCGTTGTTCTGTACCTGATCTATATGACATTAACGGGTTACAGGCCTGCGGCGGCGATCAACCTGGAAATAAAAAAAAACCAGGCTGCGACTCTGAAAAAAGGCGTGCCGCTTTCTATCTTGACTTTTAACATCGGTTATTGCGGACTCGATGCCGGCGAAGATTTTTTTATGGATGGCGGTAGAGGGTCGCGCTGCAAAAGCCTTGAACAGACACTGAGCAATCTTGAAAATATCACAGGTTTCTTATCCGGGACAAAGGCAGACTTGATTTTGCTGCAGGAAGTCGATGTCAAATCTTCAAGGAGTTATCGGGTCAATGAGTTGGACTACCTGCAGAAAAACCTTGCCGGGTTTGGCACAATTTTTGCTGTCAACTATAAAGTGCCATGGGTCCCGGTGCCCCTTTTCCGGCCCATGGGCGCGGTAATGAGCGGGTTGCTGACCTTTTCCCGCTATCATGTACGGTCAGCTGTCAGGTATCAGCTTCCGGGAAAAGAAGCCTGGCCGCGGCAATTGGCTGAACTGGACAGGTGCTTCATAGAAAGCAGGCTACCGGTAGAAGGCGGCAAAGAATTGGTACTGCTCAATTCTCATTTGTCGGTTTTTGACAAAGGGGGTAGGATCAGAAAATTGCAGTTGGCGTATATGAAAAAGCGGCTGCTGGCTGAATATAAAAAATGTAATTATGTTATTGCCGGCGGTGATTGGAACCACGGTCTGCCGGGTACTGCTCCGGAGCTTTTCATAGCGACTATGACGCGGCCGGGCTGGTATGCAACGTTGCCGGAAGATTTCACCCCGCCGGGGTTTGCCTGGGCCATAGATAAAACCGTGCCCACGGTAAGGAG
>JBAXOR010000322.1:0-1736 GCA_037133155.1 Chrysiogenales bacterium
TCCAGGGCCCCAAATACTACGGGCGCTGCCCGCAATGCCAGGCCTGGAATACATTGGTGGAAAGCGCAACTCCGCAAGATGAAGAAGCCGCAGAAACAGTGCCCGGCAATGTTCCGCAAAAAATCAGCGCCATCGATCCCCAGGAGATCAAGCGACTCCTGACCGGCATGGATGAATTCGACCGCGTGTTGGGCGGGGGAATTGTCACCCATTCGGTGATCCTGATCGGCGGTGAACCTGGCGTCGGCAAATCAACCCTGCTTCTGGAAGTTTCGGCTGCTTTATCTGAAAAAGGCAAAAAGGTCCTTTATTATTCTGGCGAAGAGTCGGCGGTACAGATCAAGATCAGGGCCGAAAGGCTGGCCATCCATTCCGACAATATATACCTTTTCACCATTGGTACGCTGGAGGACCTGCAGCGCCATGTCAAGGAGATCCAACCAGATTTTCTGATCGTCGACTCCATCCAGACCATTACTTCCAACAAAACTCAACCCACGCGCGGCTCGGTGTCATCTTTGCGGTACGTGACCGCGGCGATCATTGAATTGGCCAAAAAAAACGGCATTACGGTTTTCATCATCGGCCACATCACCAAGGAAGGCCAGCTGGCCGGCCCGAAAACACTTGAACACATGGTTGACGCCGTCCTTTACTTTCAGGGCGAGATGCAGACCGATATCCGACTGCTGCGGGCCGAGAAAAACCGTTTTGGCCCGATGAATGAAATCGGCATATTTCAAATGACTGAAAAGGGGCTGACCTCGGTCAAAGACCCATCGCAGGTATTGATCCAGAATCGCCAGAGCCATGCTCCCGGTACAGCAATTTTCCCGGCCATGAATGGTTTACGCCCCTTGCTTATCGAAATTCAGGCCTTGGTCAGCGAAAGTCCTTTTGCCGGCAATCCGCGCCGCATCGCCATCGGTTTCGACAATTACCGTCTATCCATGCTGCTGTCGATCATTGAAAAAAAACTAAAACTGCCCTTCTACAAGTCAGATGTTTTTTTGAATATCACCGGAGGTATGATCATCCGCGAACCTGCCGCTGATCTGGCTGTATGCTCGGCATTGATTTCCAGTTACAAAAATATCAGCGCCAATCCCAATGCGGTAGTCATGGGCGAAGTTGGTTTAACCGGAGAGATCCGGCCAATCAGCTTCCTGGAAATTCGATTGAAAGAGGCTATAAGACAGGGGTTTACGTCATTCTGCCTGCCTGCGGCCCAGAATCAAATAGCGAATAACCATGACCTATCGGTATTTTTCGTTGAAAATATAATTGATTTTTATAATAATATAAAAAAGTAAAATTGAAATTATCAGAAAAATAGGTTAAAATCAATTGTTAATTAATTAATGAAATTAATAAATTTAAAAAAGGAGAAAAAATGTTCATGTTTGTTTATAAACTGATTTTTATTGCCATATTTGCTCTGATCGGTTATACCTACCCTCCTTTTCAGGGGACTTCCCATGAACTCGGCGCTGTTCTCGGCGCAGCCTTGGCTTTGTTTCTGGCATTGCTGGTATTTAAAATCAAGAAAACCGAGTTGAAGCATATATGGAGCGCTTCATTGGGTTTAATCGGCGGCGTGGCAATCGGCTGGATAATGTTCCAGCTGTTTAACTTGATCGCCATGTCCTTTTCGGCTTATATATTTTTTAAAGCTCTGTTTCTATTTGGCATCCCGATGACCGGGTTATTCATCGGCATCAGCAAGCCCAATATGT
>JBAXOR010000323.1:0-1719 GCA_037133155.1 Chrysiogenales bacterium
CTAGATGGTCACACAATGGTTTCAGTTATTTCATCCGGGCGCTGAAACCATTTAGTATGACCATAGTGTGACTAAGGTTTTTCGAAGGCAATAATCAGGAATTCCCCGATTGTTTATATTGTTTTTACATGTTATTTGAGATGTAATCTATGTCTTATTTAGGGTCACAATGTAAGGGGGGAGAGGGGAGTTTTTGAAAAAGTTGTGTGAGATACATTCAATTAAGTCGTTTCCTGTGCTATGATTTTAACATGGGAAAAAATGGCAGCAAAAATTTTGTCAACCAGTTTAAAAACACCCGCCGCCAGGCGGGCCAAGCCGGCCGCCCCCTTGCGGGGCTGGCATACAAGGAGCCGAGAAAACTTGTCAAAGTTACTGCCCGCCATACTAAAAAGATTTTGACCGGGGAGCGCAAAAACGAAAAAAATCCCGATCGTGCCGATAAATAAAGATTTTCAACCATTTAAGACCGGGTTGTATTGATTTCAGGCGAGATTTCGAGTAAATTATAGGGCAGTGTTTAAGAAATTTTTCGTATTTTATTTTATATTGCCGGGGCTGTTTGTCATGGCCAAAGCGCCGGTCAAACTGCAGAATATTCGCTACTATCCTTATGCCGAATACACGCGCGTGGTTTTGGATTTAAGTTCGAACTTGAAAATTTCCGAAAAAGTGATCAAGGGCAGCACCGGCGGCCGTTTATTTTTTGACCTGAAAAATTGCCGTTTTGCGGCGGCTTATCCGCTCGAAAAGCGAAATGAAATCAAAATTAAAACCGGCAACCTGAAACAAATTCGCATCGGCAAATTGAACCAGAAAACCATCCGCGTGGTTTTTGATTTTGACCAGATCGGCAAATATACCCGCTTCTACCTGACTTCGCCCTTCCGCATCGTTTTTGACATTTATTTCCAGGACAAATTCGTCAGCCACGCCCAGGAGAGCCAAACCCAACTGCAAACCGCCGCCACGGCCGAAGGTAATCCCTCCATTGCCCGCCAGCTGGGCCTCGGCGTGCACCGCATCGTGATCGATCCCGGCCACGGCGGCAAGGATCCGGGCACGGTCAACCGTTTCCTGGGTCTCGAGGAAAAAAACATCACCCTGGATATTGCCAAGAGGCTGAACGCCATTTTGAACGAACATGCCGAATTGGAGATCATCCTTACCCGCGCCCGTGATGAATATGTGGCCCTGGAAGAAAGGGCGGCCATCGCCAACTCCAACCAGGGCGACATCTTTATTTCCATTCACACCAATTCGGCGCCGCGCAAAACCGCCCGGGGCATTGAAGCCTATTACCTGAACATTACCGCCGATCCGCGGGCCATGGAAGTGGCCGCCCAGGAAAACGCCATGAGCAGCAAGTCCATGGCCGATATGCGCACTATCCAGGACCAGATCCTGCAGAACAGCAAGATCGCCGAGTCCAAAATATTGGCGCAATACATTCAAGACAGCATGGTTGGCAACCTGAGGACAAAATTTACTGGGATCGAGGACCTGGGTGTGAAAAAAGCCCCTTTCTACGTGCTGCTGGGGGCGCAGATGCCTTCGGCGCTGTTGGAGGTTTCCTTTCTCAGCTGTAATGACGAAGCGAACCGCCTGGCTACGCCGGCTTACCGCCAGGCTATTGCCGCCGGGCTTTATCTGGGCATCATCAATTTCATCCAAAGTTTGGGCAAATGATGAAACTTTTTGCATATTTTCAACGTCTTA
>JBAXOR010000324.1:0-1715 GCA_037133155.1 Chrysiogenales bacterium
GTATTAATGATTGTTCGGGCGGCTGTTGGCTTTTCTCTGGGCATTGCCACTGCGGCAATCATTGCCTACGCTTTTGAATCCGGTGCCAATATGGGGAAATACAGCTCTTACGGGTCCCTGGGCTGGATTTTCGGCGCCGTTGCGGCGGCACTGGTTGGTGATATCAAGCTTCTTTTCTGGCTTAGTTTTCTGGTCTGCCTGCTGGCATTTTTCATCTCTCTGGCCTTTCCGATGGCGCCGTCACACAATTTCTCCAAACCTCCCAACCTGTGGCACGTCATGCGCCGGGATTACCGGGTTTACCTTGCGGTATTCCTTCGGCACCTGGGCGCCAGCGCCGTCTGGATCATTTTTCCGCTTTATCTGGCCTCAATGGGTCTCGACAATTTCTGGATCGGTCTTTTATGGGGGATTAATTTTGCCGTTCAGTTTGTGGTCATGCGCCAGATGGAGCGATTTTCTGAATTTAAGTTGTTTTTTTACGGCCAACTGCTTTCACTTTTTGTGTTTATAGCCTATGCCTTTGTAACCGGCCGTTATTATCTGATCATCATACAGGCGCTCATGGGCGTGGCCTGGTCCTGTCTCTATGTCGGGGCGCTGCTCATCGTCCTGCGCAGCGGAAAAGAAAAGGGCACTGCCGGGGGCATATTCCAGGCGACACTGAATTTGTGCAATGCGGTAGGTCCGCTGCTCGGCGGCCTTATTGCACAGGGATGGGGATACCGCGGGGTCATGTTTTTCGCCGCAGCCCTGTGTGCGGCAGGAATGCTCGTGGCCGTGCCGGCAAAAAAGAGTGTGTCCGACAGTTAGGCTTGGCGAGATCTGGTATGCCGAAAACATGTGGAAGAGACTGCAAGAGAAGATCATTTATACCTAACATCAGCAGGTTAATAATGAGGTGGGAAAATGGATCGAAAAAAGAGAATTCATACCCTGCAGGATAAAATCACCGGGCAGGGCTTATGCGGCGCTCTGCTGTTTTATTCCCGGGACATCTTTTATTACACGGGAACGGCGCAGCCTTCCTATCTTGTTGTTTTGCCGGATGAATTCCTTTTGTTTGTCCGGAGCGGCTTTGATCTTGCCCTGCAGGAGGTCTTTATCGACACCATGAAAGTAAAAGAAGAGCGGCGCCTCTCGAATATTTTCAAGAACGTTTTCTCCGGTTTGAAGGGAAATCAAAGAAAAATTGCCACCGAATTAGATGTTCTGACGGCAGAACAATTCAAGGAATTTAAAGAGGTCTTTTCAGGATTCGATTTTATTAATGGATCTCCTTTCATTCTTGAACAGAGAAAGAGGAAAGATCCATTCGAGATCGAAGAAATCGAGGCGGCCTGTGATGCCATTCATAAAGGCCATGAGGCTGCCGTTTCAATCATCCGGGAAGGCATTACGGAGCTGGAACTGGCGGCTGCCGTGGAAAACGCTCACCGATTATCAGGACACGAGGGAGCATTCTTCATCCGCCAGCCTGATTTTTTCATGAGCCGGGGACCTGTCGCTTCGGGAGCAAACCTATTTAAAAACAGCGGTGTCGTCTATACCATCACGGGGACAGGGCTGAGTCCCGCGGTGCCCGCAGGCCCCTCGCAAAAAAAATTGGCGATCGGAGACCTCATTGTCGTCGACATTCCCACCCTGGTCAGGGGGTACCATGCCGATCAGACACGCACATATTATCTGGGAAATGCCGGCAGGGAGGTCAGCAC
>JBAXOR010000325.1:0-1715 GCA_037133155.1 Chrysiogenales bacterium
AATTATTTTCTTGGCTGGGGCGCTTATTTTCAGCATCATTACGGTCACTTATATTAAAACCGGGAAGTTTTTGCTGATTTATTATTTGCTGGTCGGTTTGCCTGCCAAAGCCTATATAATATTCGCCGGCTTTTCTTTTATGTCCCTTATTATTTTCTTGCTGGCAGACAGAGCCAAAGATTTTTCAAACCGTGAATTGATCGGACTGGCGCTGCCGCTTTTTTTTCTGGCCACATTATTTGTCGGTCCGGATGTTCCGCCGGAATCTTTTTTAAATAGGTCTTTGGCCGGAGTTTTTATTCTGTTTTACTCTTTAATACTGGGCCTGCTGGGCATCCGCTTAAGCTGGCCAAAGCTCAGAATCACTCGGGCCCTGGGCTACATTTTCTGGCTGATGTTCATTGCTTTTGTGGCCATTTTTGGTTATCTGGCAGTGGTCAAAGCCCTCAGTATCTATAAGGCCTTTGATTCCTCTTTGTATTTTCAGGCCATGTTCAACACCCTACAAGGGCAATGGTTAAAAATCACCTGCTATAACGATTCAAACAATTTTCTGGGAATTCATTTTTCACCGATTCTGGCCCTGCTGGCCCCCCTTTACCTGATCTGGCCCTCTCCGTTTGCTTTTTATCTTCTGCAGGTTTTGGTAGTCGCCGGAGCAGTTTTTCCCCTGAAGGCATTGGCCAAAAAAAAATTGGAAAACCGGTTGCTGGAAAATCTCCTGGGCATTGCGTATTTAGCTTATGTTCCGCTCAGCAGCGTCGTTCTTTCGGAATTTCGCGAGATCTCTTTCGCCATTCCCGCGGTGATTTGGGCTTTTTACTTTTTGGAAATCAACAAAAAGGGCTGGTTTGTTTTATCTTCTTTGCTGGCCATGGCCTGCAAAGAAGAAATGCTGGTAATTTATTTTCTGGTGGGGTTTTTCCTGTATTTTTTCAAAAAAGAAAAAAAACTTGGTGTTTTTCTGATGGGTATCAGTACACTCACAATATTTATTTACTTAATAAATATTGTTCCTCATTTTAAACTCAATCAGAGTTATCACTATCTGGGTAAATACTACGGCAACCCTTTCAACCTGCAGGGCATTACAGAAAGAATCTTTTCATTCAGAAGTCTGCAATATTTCCTATTGATTTTCGGACCCTTGTTGTTTACCTCATTTTTATCCGGCGGTTTTATTGTGACATTTTTGTTAACTTTTTTGATGACTATCCTGAGTTCCTATGGCAACATGGCCAGCATCTACCACTGGTATTCAGCCAGCTTGATCCCTTTTGTGTTTATCGGCAGCGTTTACGGCCTGGCCCGCCGCCTGACCGGATCAGACACTGAAGCCCAGGATGTGACGCAGCAGACATTCCTCAGCGCCGTGAAGAACCTCTCCGGGTTTCGAGGGGCTGCCGCGTTCTCCACCTGGCTTACCACGATCGCCGCCAACGCCGCCCTTAAGGTTGTGCGCAAACGCCGTGCCTTGCCGATGACATCCCTGGATGAGGCAACCGAAGCGGATGATGCTGGCCGCATCCCGCACCCGGAATATATCGCCGACTGGCGCGAAGCCCCCGACCGCCTGGTCCAACGCGCCGAAACGCATAAGTTGCTCGATGCCGCCATCGCCGAACTGGATATTGCTCGCCGCGCCGTTTTCCTGCTCCGGGATGTGGAGGATATCTCGGTCAAGGACACCGCCAAGGCCCTGGGAATCAGCGAAG
>JBAXOR010000326.1:0-1714 GCA_037133155.1 Chrysiogenales bacterium
CGGCCAGGTTCAATCTTTTTTTGGTTTTATTACTTTTTAAAGTATCGAAGGCGTGGTTGAATTCCAGACGGTCAATGCCCTTGGCTGTGGAACCGTACATCATGATGAAGCGGCGGTAAGCGTCAAGGGCGAAACGGCGATTGCCGGTTTTTTTAGCCAGTCCGGCGATTGATTGATCGTTCAGGCCCAGGTTGAGAATTGTTTCCATCATGCCGGGCATGGACAGCGGCGCTCCCGAACGAACCGAAACCAGCAGGGGATCGTTGGCTTCGCCAAATTTCTTGCCCACGGTTTTTTCCAGTTTTTTCATATTTTCAACAACTTCCTTTTCCAGGCCGTCAGGATATTGGCGATTGTTTTTATAGAACAAATCACAGACTTCGGTGGTAATGGTGAACCCGGCCGGAACCGGCAGGCCGATACTGGCCATTTCGGCAAGTCCCGAGCCCTTGCCGCCCAGTAGATTTTTCATCTCCTTGTTGCCTTCGCTCAAGTCCTTTGAAAAATAGTACACGTATTTGCTGTTCATACAGCCTCCTTTATTTTTTGTCAATTTGTTGATAAGTGTGGATTCTTTTTTGTTTTGTTTCCGTTTTTACAGGCAGGGGGAAAGAGATCTCGAATTCACTGAATTCCCCGGGCCGGGAACTGACCAGGCAGTTGGCGGCGTGGTTGGCAATAATTTTATCGCAAATCACCAGGCCCAGGCCGGCGCAATCTGAATATTTAGAATAAAATGGAACCCAGATGTTGTCCAGTTCCTCCTCACTCATGCCGATGCCGTTGTCACGAACGATCAGTTTTAAATGGCCAGCATCCAGGCGTGTGCTCAAAGAAATCTCCTTTTTTTGAACTGTTTTCATTTGCAGCGCCTTTATGGCATTGGTTGTCATGTTTAAAAGCAGCAGTTGTATCTGCCCGGGATGGAGTGCTATGTCCTGTAAGCCCGGATCGAGATTGAGAGTGATATTTATTTTTTCCCTGGCGCTGATATTTTGCCAGTGGGGGTTCAGGTTTTGCAGAATATGGTTGATATTTCCAGGCTTTTTTGGTGTTGGTTCGATTTTGAAATAGTCTTTTAAGATATTAAGAAAATCGGAAAGCTCGTTGGCGTTGTTTTCAATTTTCCCCAGCCGTTCAATGGCGAAATCATCAGCGGTCCTGGATTTAAGGATCTGGGCATAACCAAGAATCGGTGTCAGCTTGTTTTTCAATTTATGAAAAATGACGGGCAGGATTTCCCGGAAAATATCGTTGATAAGGGCTTGGTCCTGCGAAAATGTGGTCGACTTGCCATCCGGGGTTATTTCATTTATTTTCATAAAAATCCTGAATGTGAGGATGGATTATATGCCATTTTCAGCCGGATTTCAACCAGTTTACTTTTTACTTTATACTTGGGGAGCTTCTCCCAGTTGAAGTTTCAACTTTTCCTGTCTGGTAATTTAACTCTGATCCCAATAGCGAATGGGGGATAAGGTAAATCACGATCATTAGCACGGTTGCAAGCAAAGTCCACCAGCGGCTTTTTTTGCGCAGGAAAAACGCTCCCAGCCAGACCATCACGGCCAAAAGGGTCTTGCTGTCGGTCAGGTCATGGCCCAGCGGAAAACCGGTCCAGAAGGCTCCGAAAGCGTATTTCTGCACCAGCGGGCCGAGGATCAGGCCGCCGGCAAAAGAGTTGGCGGTATCAACCCGGCTGGAAGACACTTTG
>JBAXOR010000327.1:0-1714 GCA_037133155.1 Chrysiogenales bacterium
GGGAAGGTTTTGCCGGTCGCGCAGCGCCACTTCAAGGCGTACCCGGTTTTTGGGGCAGGGGATGAGGAGCGATTCGGAAAAAGTCTTGGCCACTCCCCGCGTCGCCGCTTCAGTGGTTTTGTATTCGCCGAAATAACTGTCGAAGCCCTTGCTGTATATCAACGTATTGCCTGCCGCGGCAAACACCTGGATTAGATAGCGGCCGTAAACGGGCGGATCGGTAAGGTGGTGCGGGTTGCCGGCCCATGGTCCCTGGATGTAAATTTTATCAACGCTCAGCGCTTCCTTTTGCGAGTCGCCGCCATGAAAAACATCGACGCGCAAGGTCTGGTTTTCAAAATATGCGTTAAAATCGACATGGTCCTGGGTAAACCCCAACAGCGGCCAAAGCAGTAAAAAAGAGAATAAAATATTGTTTTTCATGCCAACCTCCAAATGTTTTTTCACAAGGCCATGGTAACACAAGACCCAAACGAGGGAAAGGAACCCCGAAAAATATTTGCTTTAAATGTCAGTTTTGGCTACAATTGAATCCGCTGGAGGCGACCATGATATGTCCGCAATGCCACCTTTTTACCCCTGACAACAGTTTCCGCTGCATCCACTGCGGGGCGATCGCAAAAAAACATGATCCCGAAACCGGTGTCGAAGGATATCCCTCCGCCCGTTCCGAAAAACGTTTTCTCAAAACCTGGATGCTGCTGACCCTGGCCCTGCTGGCCGCTCTGGCCTACCTCTTTTTCGCACAACAGAATAGGATTCAAGCAGTCAATGCGTTCAATCCCGGAGCTGAATTTGATGTCGAATCCTATTTGCAAAAGGGAAAAATCAATATCATCGATTTTTACAGCGACTATTGCCCGCCCTGCCGGCAAATTTCGCCGCTACTTAAAAAATTGGACAAGAAGCGCCAGGACTTGGTGGTGCTGGCGGTAGATATCAATCGCAAGGAGGTCAAGGGCATCGATTTTTTTTCACCCCTGGCCCAGCAGTACAAACTAAACGCAGTTCCCCACTTCAAGATTTACGACGCGGAAGGCAATCTCGAAAAGGAAGGCCAGGAAGCCTATATGGAAGTCCTTATACAACTTAACCGTGCCGGCATCAAATGAACAGCTCCATGCTGCCTGATCAATTCTGGAGAAAAACATGGACATGAAAATTTATTTCCCGGGCGGCAAGAAAGTATATGCCGAATACAACGGCTTCACCCTTCAAACCGATCAGCCAGTAAACGACGGCGGGGAAAACACCGCCCCTTCGCCGTTCGAGCTATTCCTGGCTTCGCTGGGCACCTGCGCCGGTTTTTACGTCCTTTCCTTCTGCCAGCAACGCGGCATCGACGAAAGCGAGATCGAAATCCGCCAATCCATGGAGCGTGATCCCCGGACCCACCTCATCACCATGGTGACTATCGAGATCATCCTGCCCGCTTCTTTTCCGGAAAAATACCGGACCGCCGTGATACAGGCGGCTCAGTTGTGCACGGTGAAAAAGCATCTGGAAAATCCGCCCAAATTCAATCTTTTCAGCAGCAGCCGTTGATTTAAATATATCCGCACCGCTCAGTATATTTCTATGATCCGCTGCCCGATGACGAATTTGATGCTGCGCCCCAGCGCCAAAAATGTTTTGACAACCGGTTCGCTTCTGAGCAGCGCGAAATATTTTTCAGAAGCGAAGGCGATTCGCGTAACCGGGGCGACGGCCATGC
>JBAXOR010000328.1:0-1690 GCA_037133155.1 Chrysiogenales bacterium
GCAGCGCCTGCGCTTTCCCCTGACCGTGCGTCCGGCCCGGAGTCAGGATAAATATCAAAAGATCCATTCCGGCTACCGGCAGAATGTTTTCGAAATGATCCGCAGCTCAGGCATTCCGGCACCCTTGCGCAACCTCTGCCCGCTGCTGGAAAATGGCGACGGCGAGATCATCTGGGTCTGCGGTTCACCGCTGGCTACACCGTTCATGGTGGAAGATTCGGCTCCGGAGCCATTCGTTAGCATCGCTATAAAGAGAACACCATGCCTGAAAACAAACAAAATTCTGATTATAAAAAAGAATATTTGATTGAAAAAAATAGATAAAAGTGATAAGAAATAATTATGGATATTGAAAAACACATTAATTATTGGGTTAAATCAGCCGAGCATGATTTAGAAACAGCTGAAACATTAATGTCGGGTGGAAAATACGATTGGGCTTTGTTCATAGGTCATTTAATTTTAGAAAAAATACTTAAGGCGCATTATATAAAAACTAAAAGAGAGTTCCCGGAAAAAACTCATAATTTGATTCGTTTGGCAAATTTAGCTGAAATAGAATTAACCAAGGAACAGCGCATTTTTTTTGAACAAGTTAATAGTTTTCATATTTCCTCACGCTATCCTGACGAGCAATTCAAATTTTATCAGCTATGCACAAAAAAATTTGCTGCAACTAATTTCAAAAATATCAAGGAAAAATACAAATGGTTAAAGAAAAATCTGAAGTTTTAAAAACGATTCGTAAACTTCTGAAATTGCTGAAAAAAAACGGAATTTGCATATCTGAAAGTTATTTATTTGGATCCTATGCCAGAAATGAAGCCAAAGAAGGAAGTGACATCGATTTGGCTCTAATTTCGGATGATTTCTGCGGAATTCGTTTTATTGATATAAAAAAAATTGCTTTATTTATTCAGGATATTGATGATCGTATTGAAGCACATACATTTTCAAATAAAGATAAAGACGAATCTTTATTTCTATCGGAAATTATTTCCAAAGGGATTAGAGTCGCTTGATAAACAACTGATTTTTTTAACGAAGATGACATCCGGGTAGTGCCTTATTGCAGGCAGTCGAGTCCTATTGAGATCAACAGCGGTTTGCAAAACGAGTGCGACTGTAATAAGATAACGAGCATCATGCCCGACACACAACTGTCCACAATCCTGAAAAAACCGCACTTGTGGTGCTTCAGCACCTATTTCGCCGAAGGCTTCCCTTATTCCATCATCCGTTCCGTTTCGGCCCTGTATTTCCGGCACATGCACGTCAGCCTGGAAGGCATCGGCCTGACCACTTTTTTCGGACTGCCCTGGATCCTGAAATTTTTCTGGGGGCCCCTGGTCGATGAATTCGCCAGCAAACGGCGCTGGCTGTTATCCATGCAAATCACTTTGTCCGTACTGATCACAGCCGTGGCCTTTTTAACACCGCTGTCCGGCAGCGTCCGCCTGATTGCCATCATATTATTTGTCGGCGCCTTTGTGGCCGCCACCCACGATATCGCCATCGACGGTTACTACCTCACCGCCCTGGATAAGGACGGTCAAGCCAAATTCCTGGGTTACCGGATCATGGCCTACCGCATCGCCATGCTCACGGGCACCGGGGTTATCGTGACCATCGGCGCTTCATTCTCCTGGCTGGCGGCCTTTTTAGCCGCCGGTTTGCTGTTGGGATTCCT
>JBAXOR010000329.1:0-1683 GCA_037133155.1 Chrysiogenales bacterium
AAGATTTTAATTGAAAAGGTGATCAATGAAAAAATCCAATTGCTGCTGAATCGTATTGATACCTTCCAGAGTAATGTGTTCAAAAATATAGATAAATTAAAGGATTTTGACCAATTGGTCGAATTCGACATGCCGGATGATCTGACCGACCAGGACAGTGCCGCTGACGCTGTCGCCGAAATCCTGGTCTTGAACGAATATGTGAAAAAAATAGCAGTTGCTTCCAACCAGTTGGTTTTAATTGGCAGCATTATCGAAGGCATCAATCATTTTTGCGACAGGGCCGCCATTTTCCTCTTGCGTGACGACAAGCTGGTCGGTTGGAAGGGCAAGGGATTTTCTGGCCGCGACGGCCAGATCAATGATGAAGATTTAAAAAAGGTATTCTTTTCCCTTTCGGCCAATACCATCTTTAAAAATGTGATCGAGCACAAGAAAAACTATTTTGGTGAGCCAATATGCAAACCCGACGATTTTTTAATTTACAACCGTTTTGGCGGCAGCAAGCCGAAAAAGATTTTAGTTCTGCCTTTTTTTGTCAAGGGTAAACCGCAGGCGGTGATTTATGCCGATTCATTGGTTGACACTCCTATCAATAGTAAAATCATTGAAATCCTGGCCACTGTCGGTGAACTCAGTCTCGATATGCTGCCCATCAGACAAAAAATACTGACCAAGATAAAAACCCAGGAATTCATCGAGGAACCAGAACTGGAAGTCAAATTCAATGAACATGCCGATGAGTTGGAAAAAACATCGGCTCCGGCCAAAGCCAATGACCCTGAACGCTATGCCCGGGTAATTATCAATGACATCATCCTGTACAATAAGAAAGTGGTTGATGATGGGATAAAGAATAAAAACCTGTATGAGGTTTTAAAGGAAACCTTGCTCCAGGCCAAGGAATTATACATGCGCCGCTCCAGCGACTTGCGTTATTTTGAGGAACAAATGGTGAAAATCCTGGCTAAGGGTGACCGCCAGGTTTTGAAGGGCTATAATTTTGAAGTTTATAGATAAAAGTCGAAGTTTAAAATATTCTATCTTATTCGGCTTTGTTTTTGTTTTTTCTTTTTTCACCGCCTATTGCTTGACCGGGCTGGTCAGAATAGCACTGCCGATTTATGAAACATCTGCCGTCAACCGCCAGCAATTGTTCAGGAACTATCGTTTTTTGAATTTTTTTTTATCAGGCAGCGTGACTGGTTCATTGGCTGAGATTGCTCCCGTTGACCGCAACTACCCTTTGCTGGTTGCCATCGAGCTTTTGCGCCAGGCCCGACAGCTTGTCGATAAAAATAAATATGAATCCAGCAGTGAAATACTGGCAAAAATAACCGGACAATTCCCCTATATCGCCTCCAAACGCGATGAATTGCAGCTTAAAAATTTGTATACCACGAAAAATTATAAAAGTTTTATCCTCTATCATGATAGCCATTCAGCCAACAGCCTGGAAATAAAAATCCTGCTGCTCAATTGTTTATTAAAAAACAATCAAATTGAAAGGGCCCAAGGAGAATTTGCACTTCTTTTTAAAAATAGAAACTTATCGTCATTTTCAAAAATAATGGCCCGGCCGGCATTGGTCCGTATGCTTCAGCACCTCGATGAAGATTTCTGGTTGGACAAATTTTCATTTTTATTAAAAACCGCCGCCAAAGCCGAATTCAGTCAAGAGCT
>JBAXOR010000330.1:0-1674 GCA_037133155.1 Chrysiogenales bacterium
CGCGTGGCAGCAAGCCGCTAGAAATCCGGCCGCAAGCAGCAGCCTTTTAGACATCGAAGCGAATCACAGCGCGCTGCACGATCTTCTCGCCGTCGCGAAAAATGAGTTGAACTTCCCATTCTCCGGGCATGACGACATTGATCGGCAGCAGGTAATTTTGTTTTTTATTCAGTTTGAAAGCCAATTCGCCGGAATCGTGATGGCCCGGCATCGAGGGCATGCCGTTGCTGCCGCTGATCGTCAAGGGCGAAATTTTTACATCGTTTTTGTCAAACAATTGTATCTTCAGGATCACCATGCCGATCTGCGGCTTCTGGTTAAACTCCCATGTCCCGTAAATCCCCTCGCTGACGGCAAAACGCCCGCCAGGAACCAATTTTATTGCGGACTGCTCCTCAGCCCACACCAACGACAGCAAAAGAAAAAAAGAAATAATAATAATTTTTACGCGCATACTGAACATTTTGCCTCCTTTATTCATTAGACAGCCATCCGGCTGAAAACTTGCTTTTTGCCATGCAATCCCTGCCGCCAATTAAGATCAGCTCCATAAAGAGGATTGGTAGCCTGCTGATTAAGGCTTGAAAAGACCCGCGCCGTCCCGAATGTTTCAGTATTGACATTCATCAATGATTCCCTCAAAATATGAAAAAATGTAAAGGAGTAGAAATGATGCAAAGGCACAAGGCGCGGCCCGATCAGGCCGGTTTCTTCCCTCGCTTCCTGGCGTTCATGATCGACAATTTGATCATCACGCTCATTTCTCTTATTGTTTTCTTCCTTATTTCGGAGATCGCGACTGCGCGCCGGGGTGAAAAAGGCGAATTTTCCAGGATGTTGGGCGCCATAAAAAATGGGGAGTCGGTGGTGATCGGAGTAAATAAAACGCACCCGACAGCAGAAGAAGCGGCCGAACTCGGCCAAGATAAAAAAACATATTTCATCGGCGGCGAAAAATTCAATATTATCTTTGAATTCATTGTCGGCTATATGTATTACATCCTTTTCTTTCGCTTCGGCGGCCGCACTATCGGCAAGCGGATGCTGCGTTTGCAGGTGGTCGATCTGGAAGGTCGGCCTCGCCTGGGCTGGTACCAGTCGCTGGAGCGCACCCATGGCTATACAGCCTCCGCCCTGCTGGCCTCAATGGGATTTTTGCAGGTGCTCTGGGACCACAACGGCCTGACCATGCACGACAAACTGGCCGGGACCACGGTCATCCGGCTTAAAAAGTAATTTAAAAACCACTTGTAATAATATAATTCCTTTATCCGTTTGACTGTCCAACACTTTTTCCAGCTCCTACAAAATTCTTATTGAAAAAACATTTCAAAAAAAATAAATTAATTCGAACAATTCGAATTGATTTCCCGTATAATGGATTAGTTCGAAAATTTCGAAGTGAAACGAGGCGACATGAAAGAATTGAGCAGAAAGGAAGAGCAAGTCCTGCTGGCCGTCCATCACCTGCGGGATGAAGCTTACCTGATCACCATCCGTGAGCAAATCTACAATTATACCGGAACCCATTACTCGGTGGGCACGATCTATGCCCCGCTGAACCGCCTGAACATCAACGGATACATTGAATCCTGCACCGGCAGGAACACCAATTTTTCCAGCAAGAAGCCGATCCGCTTCTACCGCCTGACCAAAAAGGGCCGCGCGGCCCTG
>JBAXOR010000331.1:0-1662 GCA_037133155.1 Chrysiogenales bacterium
CGAAGTCCCCTGCAAGGGGGGATAAGAGCATTAGATAGCAAATTCAAAATTTGTTTTAATACTCTAACAAATTATAGAATTTGCTATAATGCTCTTAAGTTACTTATCCTGCGCAGCAGGGTTAGCTAAAATTAAATTATTTCGCAAACTGTTGGGAAGAAGCGATGATGATTTCTGGAACCTGGAGGCTCCTATGGCTTTTTTTAATAGGCGTCTTTCCGCTGTTCTATAGAGAGTACCTTGACTATGCGATCTTTCTCGTCGATGAGATAAAAAACGCGGAATCTGCCAATCCGATATCTCCAAGTCTCCGGATCGTAGCCTCTTAATTTCTTGATGTTCAGACCGAAATGCGGTTCCTGCTTGAGTTGCGGCCCCACATAAGCAAGGAATTTCTTTTCGATTCCTGCCCTGGCGGACTTGGAAATTTTTTCAAGGCAGCGATCGAATTCTTCTGTCAGGAACAAGCGGTACATCAAACAAACCTGCCGCGTTTTGCTTTTGCATCGGCAAGCCCTCTTTTCAGACTTTCGTTCAGTTCCTTGTTTTGCCGGATCTCGGCCATTTCAAATTCATCGGCGTATTCCGTAGATTCTATATAGCGCAGTGTAGCGGTCTCGATGAAATTGGAAATCGGGCGGTTCTCCTGGTCGGCAAGGTTTTTAAAAACTTTGTATCTGGATTCAGCAAGCCGGATGGTTATGGTTTTATGCATAACTACCTCCTGAATATATTATATTCTATAATATTCAATATTGCAATTTAATTGTTTTATTCATTCACTAACTGAAGCGGTTATTTTTTCAGGAATTTTACCTGGAAGATGAAGTTTTGCAGGGATATGCGCGCCGAGTCTTCGCCGCTGGTTTTGGATTCATAATCGAGGCGGTAGATCAGTTTGAGCACTTCCTGGATTTTAAAATCGGGAAAATTCTTGACCAGGGCGATGAACTTGTTTAAAAAAAACGAAGGCTGCTGCAGCACCTTGCCGATGTCCGGGACCGAAAAATGGTGCTTCATCAGGAACTTGGCCGTGTAAATCTTATGGTAATAGGCAATCAGGGTGCCGATGATGAAGCTGGGCTTGATGCCGTTGATAAACAGATATTTAAGAATATCCAGATAGGCGCTGGCGTCTTCCCGTTCAATGGCTTCGGTCAGGTCCCAGATGGAATGGGAACTGATGCCGGTGATCAGTTCATCCACTTCCTCGTTGTCGATGCTCAGGCTCTGGGCGGCGGCCGCTTCCAGCTTGGGCAGCTGCTGGACAATGGAAATAAAATCATCGCCCTTGATTTCCTGGATCTTTTCCATGGCCCCGACCGTGATGTTAATTTTCCTTTCTTTCAGATATTGCTTGATATAGTTTTTTATTTCAGCATCCGGGGTTTTGTCCAGGTCGATGACAACGGTTTGTGCTGATTGGAAACATTTCAGCAGGCTTTCGATTTTGCTTTTTTTTAACTGCTTGTAGTCGTCGCGGCTGATATCCAGGGAGACATAGACGATCAGGGTGGCATGGGGATTTGGTTTTGCCAGATAGCGGCCGATGGCTTCCTTGCCGGCGGCGTTCAAACCCAATTTTTTTTCGTTGCGGATCGCCACGGTGATGATTTTTTGAGCGCTGATGAAAAAACTCGAACTGTTGGCTTCGCCCAGGAT
>JBAXOR010000332.1:0-1657 GCA_037133155.1 Chrysiogenales bacterium
AAAAAAAGGAGGGAGTTCAAAAACTCCCCCCTTTATAGATGAAACTAATTTAAATCAAACCCTGCTGCGCAGGATAAGTAACTTAGAAAGCAAATTATCTTGTTTTTCACCAAGTTAATTTGCTTTAAGTTACTAAACGATGCCGTAGGCCAGCATGGCTTTGGCGACTTTGACAAAGCCGGCAATATTGGCACCCATCAGGTAATCGCCTTTGCTGCCATATTTTTCGGCTGCATCCAGGCACTGCATATGGATGTTTTTCATGATGGTGTGCAGTTTCTGGTCTACTTCTTCACGGCTCCAGTAAAAACGCTGGCTCTGCTGGGCCATTTCGAGCCCAGAGGTAGCCACACCGCCGGCGTTGGCCGCTTTGGCCGGTCCATAAAGGACATTGTTGCTTTGATAGATCTTGATCGCCGCCAGGTTCGAAGGCATGTTGGCGCCTTCGGAAACGCAGAAGCAGCCGTTCTTGACCATGGCCTGGGCATGCCCTTCATTCACTTCGTTCTGGGTGGCCGAGGGGAAAGCCGCGTCGATTTTAAGGCCGTCGTTGATCACGTCCCAGACGCTCTTGCCTTCGTAATATTTGGCCTTGGGATATTTGCTCAGATAATCCTTGATGCGGGCGCGCTGGACTTCCTTGATATTGATGACATCGGCAAGTTTCTTGGCGTCGATGCCTTCCTCGTCGACGATAGTGCCGTTGGAATCGGACAGGGTGATTACTTTGCCGCCCAGCTGGTTGATCTTCTGAGTGGTGTATTGGGCGACGTTTCCAGAGCCGCTGACCGCGCAGCGCAGACCCTTGAAATCCTTGCCCCGGGTGGCTAACATTTCGGCGGCGAAATAGACGGAACCGTAACCGGTGGCCTCGGGCCGGATCAGGGAACCGCCCCATTCCAATCCGCGACCGGTTAGCACGCCGGTGTGTTCGTTGCGGATTTTTTTGTAATAGCCGTACATGAAGCCGATTTCGCGGCCGCCGACGCCGATATCGCCGGCGGGAACGTCCACGTCGGCACCGATATGGCGGAACAATTCCCTCATGAAGGCCTGGCAGAAGCGCATAACTTCGTTATCTGACTTGCCTTTGGGATCAAAATCGCAACCGCCCTTGGCACCGCCCATGGGTAGGGTGGTCAGGGCATTCTTGAAGATCTGCTCGAAGCCCAGGAACTTGATGATGCCCATATTGACCGAAGGGTGGAAACGCAGGCCGCCTTTGTAGGGGCCGATGGCGTTGTTGAACTGGATGCGAAAACCCCTGTTGACATGGACTTCGCCCTTGTCGTCCACCCAGGGGACTCGGAACGTGATGGCCCGGTCCGGTTCGACGATGCGTTCGTAGATTTTGGCTTTGACGAATTCGGGGTGCTTCTTGACCGTGGGCTCCAGTGTTTCAAGAACTTCCTTGACCGCCTGGTGAAATTCGGGTTCACCAGGGTTTTTGACTTTTGTTTTTTCGATGAGTTCATTGATCATGGACATGGTTTATCTCCTTGATAAAATTTTTAATCACCCTGTCTGGTTTTTCCGGGATGTTTAAAAAGAAATTTAATTATTAGCCAAAAGTCATGCAATTGTCAACTATTTTCCTTGACATGTCAGTTAAGAATCAAAAGTGCACTATTTGGCGAGAATTTAAAATTCAAAAGTG
>JBAXOR010000333.1:0-1656 GCA_037133155.1 Chrysiogenales bacterium
AGCAGGAAATACAGGGGGAGGTAAAGATAAAACACGGTCAGGAAGTTAATGCCCAGGTCCCTGACGAACGATTCGAGGCGGGCTTGATCCTTGACGGCGAAAAGATAGTACAGGCCTCCGGCAATCAGAGCCGCTGTCAAAGCCTGGATCAAGTCGATTTGTTTCACAGTAAAGGCCAAAGCGATCAGCAGGCCGTTGAAAAAAATCAGCGGCCAGGAATATATTTGCGGCCGGGTCAATTTGATCAATTCAATAGCAGCCAGGCTGATCAGCAAGTAGAGTATGACTGAAAAATAAATGGCAGGCAGGAAACGGATAGTGCAATAGGCAAAAGCAATCAAACCAGCTGTGGTTGGCAGGCGTTTGCGCAAATCTTTCATATGTTTCCGAATCTCCTGGCGCGGCCCTGAAAATCGATGATGGCCCGGAAAAAATCGCGCGCTTTGAAGTCAGGCCACAGAATCGGGGTAAAGTACAGTTCAGTATAGGCGATTTGATACAGGAGGAAGTTGGATAACCTTAATTCGCCTGATGTCCGGATCAGTAGATCGGGGTCCGGACATCCCGCCGTGTCCAGAAATTTGGCGAAGATTTTATCATTGAGCCGGGAAGCTTGGATGCCTTGGGCAACGATTTGTTTAACGGCGTGAATAATTTCTTCCCGCGCCCCATAATTAAGAGCCAGATTGACTTGCAGGCCATGGTGCTTTTGCGATTTTTCTTCAGTTTCACGCAGTTTTTTTTGCAATTTGGCTGGAAGTTTGTCGATAGCGCCGATTATTTTCAGTTTGATGTCGTTTTTTTCCAACAATTCCTGTTTGTTCAGTAAATTTTCATAGAGCATGTTCATGAGAAATTTGATTTCGCTGGCCGGTCTTTTCCAGTTTTCACTGGAGAAGGTGAAAAGCGTCAAGTATTTGATCCCCAGGCGGGCGGCGATTTCGCTGATGGACCGGGCCGTTTCGGCGCCGGCGCTGTGACCGGCGGTCCTTTTCAAGTTCTTTTGTTTAGCCCAGCGCCCGTTGCCATCCATGATGATCGCCACATGCCCGGGCAAGCGCTTTCCGTCAATCTGGGCGATCAGTCTATATTCATCGCTTGCTTCCGGATATTGGGCGCGTACATGGTCTAACATTCATGAATTATATTTTTTCCTCGTTGATTTGTCAAACGAGAGCACATTGAAATCAAGGCGGGACTGGTATATAATACACAAGGATGAACAAAAAACTGGTTTTTATTTTTATTGTCGCGGCTTTCTTTGCCCAATGCAAAAACTCTTCCGCAAATAGAAAAGCCAAAGAAGCTGCCGACCAGGCCGCGGCCGGCGAAAACAAAGTCATAATGGCCATCGGCTCAGTTTCCCTGACCAACCGTGAACTTAAAAATTTCATAAAATTGCAATATGCGGATATCTTTGAGCAAAAAAATAATGACAAACTGCTTTCCCGCCTGTTTGATGTTTTCAGTGAACAACAAATTCTTTTGTTCAAAGCTGAGCAAGCCAATATCCAGGTCAGCGAAAACGAAGCGGCCGCTTATCTGAAAGAAATCCGGGCCAGACGGCTAGATCTAGTCGTGGATGCGCCAATGATTCGTAAGGTATTGAAAGTGCAGAAATTTCTGTTAGTCAATGTTTATAAGGATATTACGGTC
>JBAXOR010000334.1:0-1650 GCA_037133155.1 Chrysiogenales bacterium
TATCCGGGTCAAGTCACGGACCGGGTCGGGCGAAGAATGAACGATCGAATCAATGAAATCGGGGATGGTGATATCGGGCCGCTGGCCAAATATCTTTTGGCAATAAATCAAGACCATGCCCGGGTTGAAATCCGCTATAATGACGGCATCTTTTTCGGCGCGGTTCAAGACTTCCCGGGCATATATCCTGGCGCTGTATTCCCATCTTTTTTCGGGCAGGAAAAAATAACCGATCGAATCCCGATAAGGCAACTGCCGAATATTTATAATTTTCAGGCCGGAGTTTTTATAGACCGTTGGAAAAACATAGTACACAACCTGGGGCATGACGACGATTGACAGATATAAAAACAGGACCCATAATTTTTTTAAGCGAACTCTTTCTTCCAAATACGGATGATTTAAGCCGATCATGATCCAGATGCCGAATACAGCATAGGAAGGGATGAGCAGGGCGAATTGCCGCTGCAGGAAATAGGAAAACGCAAAAAAAGTATTGATCAGAAAAAAGATGAGTAAAGAAAAACTTAGGACTTGATCTTTTTTAAATAGCCTTTTAAAACCGATTATTCCAGCCAGGGCGGCAAAAGTCGGAAATTGATAAAACAGGTAAAAAGGAAATTTTGACATTTCTTTAATGATTTTTTTTATTTCGAAAAAAGTCAGGAAATGCCCTGATGTCTCGGAAAAAATGGTTTGGCTGAATCTATCAAATCCCAGTTTGAGGAGCGGAATAAGAAAAAGGGGAAACATCCCGGCCAAGAAAAAAAACAAGGCCAAAAGAATTTTCCTAAAATGAAGTCGGTTTTGATAGAAAGTCAGAATGATTGTGGTCGGGATAAGCAATAGAGATATGGTATGGTTGTACAAAGCCAGTCCGGAAAACAGGTAGGCCAAACAGAAAAATACCTGCTTTCGGGTTTTACGAAATTTTAAGGCCATAAAAAGAATTAGAATTATGAAAAATGCATGAATGGAATAGGTTTCATTAATGACCGAATACAGCCAGAAAGAATGGGATAGGGAAAGGAGGAAGCAGCCCAGCAGGCTGATTTTTGGTGAAATATCGAGTTCTCTTTGCAGGTAAAACAGGATAAACAAGGCCGCTGCAGCGAAGAAAGCGGACATCAGGTTCTGGGTATAGGCCAGTTCAAATGGAAGTTTCGAAAACATGATGCCGAGAATGGTGTGCAACGGATGATAGCCATGGCCGAATCCATAAAAATCTGATTCCTGAACAAATATGGCCAATTTGGCGCTGTCTGACCAGAGAAAAGTTGGGGCCAGGGTAGCCAAGTATAGAGAGAACGGAACGAAAAATGACAAGATCGGGTAAATCGGCTTTGTCAATTTCATCTCAGGAATGGTAATATAAAATGATTTTTTTTTCAATTCAGGTCACGCAGGGGGTGTAGTTCAATTTTGTTGCCGTAAGCAAAGAATAACGATATAATAACTTTAACATCCGCGCCCGTAGCTCAAAGGATAGAGCGGCAGCCTTCGAAGCTGTGCGTTGGGAGTTCGAGTCTCTCCGGGCGTAAAATTTATTTTTTTGTTTTTTAAGCAGACAATCATGGAAAAAAACATTGTCCTCAAGGGCATCCGCACCAACAACCTGAAAAATATCGACGCCGCCATCCCGTTGGGGAA
>JBAXOR010000335.1:0-1640 GCA_037133155.1 Chrysiogenales bacterium
ATTTTATTGTCTCAGACCCTTTACTTGCAGGCCAGAACTCCATGGGCTGATGGCTTGGGGATAATGCGGCGAAAACCGGCTGTTTGCAGGCGCTCGGCAACCCCTTTGGTTACACGACAACCGGAAGCACTGTTGGGGTCGCCGAGATAATGAAACATACGGCCGTTGCCGGCCAATACCCTCCACGCCTGCCGGTAAAATGCCCCGGAATAGAGATCACCCGCCAGGCTCAGGCTGGGGGGATCATGGATGATCACACTGAAATGCCCATCCGGGAATTTGGCAATTTCTTCACTGCTGTCACCGGCGATACGGCGGATGCCGGGATGGTTGAACAACTCCTGCGACCAGGGGTTGGCCCGGGCCATTTCCAGAGAACCGGGATCGAGCTCGATGGTAATCACCGAAGCAGCACTTTGGGCGGCGGCGATGGCCGTATAGCCGAGGCCGGTAGCCGTATCGAGAACCCGGCCAGAGATCGGCGCGGCAGCCCTGATCATTGCCAGGGCAGCCCGGCGCGGTGAAATATCCTTGCAACGATGCATGGAAAAACCGGAAATAAACAGGGCCGGAGCCTCCGCAGTGGGGAACAGACTGAAGACACGCCGAGTAGATTCCGAATAGCCGCGAATTTCTTCCATGGTGCCGTTGAGCACCCGGAAACAGCTGTTTTCCGAATCCGCAATGGTCTGTAACTGCTCCCAAGCAAGCATGGGTTGATTGTCCAGAGCGATGCCAACCGGGTCAAGCCGGACTTCCCGCCGGCTGAGCCCGAGGTCAAGCGAAGCCATAATCTTTTTCAAGCCAATGGTTTTGGCCTGCAGCAGCTCTTTAGCCTGAATCCAGGACAACACAGCGAAGGGAAGCGGGAAACTATTGGACCTTTCCATGAATCACCAGTTAACCCTGCTGCGCAGGATAAGTAACTTAAAAAGCAAATTATATTGTTTTTTTACTAAGTTAATTTGCTTTAAGTTACTAATGATTATTACACGACGGCCATTTCCAATCAATCCTCGTAAATCGACATTGTTTATTTGGCAGCTTTATCGGCCAGCATTTTTTGCCAGGTGTCATTGAAAATTTTGGGCATGGGCAGCTGGTATGGACATTTTTTCACACACTCGCCGCAGCCAATACAATCTTTGTAGGTTTTGGCCAGGGCATCGATCCGTTCCCAGACCCAATCCTTCAAATCGTAAAGGAAATAATAATTTTTCAGGACATGCAAAAAGGCGATCGGCAGCCCCTGGGGACAGGGCATGCAGTATTCGCAACGCCGGCAAAAGCTGTCGCCCAGCCGGTCCTTTTCCTTCTGCAAACAAGCAGTTTCTTCAGGGGTCAACGGTAAAAGGTTCTCTAAAGCCGCCACGTTTTCTATGACCTGCGTTTCGGAATCCATGCCCGGAATCGCCACATCGATGCCCTGGTTGAAAATGAAACGGAAATTCAAATTGATTTCCCTGATGTTGCCGCCGCCGACCGGCTTCATGGCGATCACCCCCACCTGCCGTTGCTTGGCCAGGGGAATCAGGTCGGCCAGGGCATCGGTTTCCATGAAATTACAGGGGATCTGAATCGTCTCAAAAGGGAACAAGGATAATGCCTTTTTCACCATCCGCGGCTTGTGCCCGGAAAGA
>JBAXOR010000336.1:0-1624 GCA_037133155.1 Chrysiogenales bacterium
GGGCAGCGGCGGGCCGGCCGTAAGTGAACAGGGCCGACTGCTCAAGGTTCAGGTACTGCCGGCAAAAACCGTTGATATCGGCAATGGTCGCGGCGTTGATTTCGGCGATGATGGCGGTGACTTCCTGTGGTTTTTTAAAATACAATTCCTGGTTGGTGTTGAAACTCATTTTGGACACGTTGTTTTCCAGGCTGAGGATGATGGATGATTTGATATGGTCCTTGGCCCTTTCCAGCTCATCGCTGCGGATGCCGTCTTTCTTCAGCAGTTCGATTTCAGCTTTGACGGCCCGCAGGTAGGCCGCGATGTTGCCGGGTTCAATCACGGCGTAAATGACCTGGATCCCGCACTCCAGGTAGGAATCGATGAAGGAACTGACCGTATAGGCCAGGCCCTTCTCTTCCCTGATGCTTTGAAACAGGCGGGAACTCATTCCTGAACCAAGGATATCGTTCATGATCATGAAGGTATGACGGAAAGGCGAAACCAGGGAAATGCTGTCCAGGGCGGTGATCAAGTAACACTGGCTCAGGGAACTGTTTTTTTTAAAAAAACGCCGCGGCTGGAAGCTGGCCTTGGCAAATTTGAAATCCTGCACAGGTCTGATTGGAAAATGGCTGAAAAAGTCGCTGGCCAGTTTGACCAATTCCCGATGCTCGATGTTGCCGGCAGCGGACAGCAGAAGATTTTCCGGCACATATTTCGCTTGGTAAAAAGCGAAAACCGGGCTGCGTTCCAGCCTGGCCACCTGTTTTCCCCTGCCGCCGATGGGGTAGCCCAGGGGGTTGTTTTTATAAATTTTTTCATAAAAGGTCTCGAAGGCGTTGCTGTCGGGATTATCTTCGGCTTCCCTGATTTCCTGGATGATGACATTTTTTTCCTTCAGAAATTCCTCTGCGGGAAAAGTGGAATTCAGCACGATATCGGAGAGGAGGTGGAAAGATGCGGTCAGTTTTTCATCGATAGATTTGATATAAAACTGGGTGACCTCTTTGCTGGTGAAGGCGTTCAGCCGGCCGCCCAACCGATCGGCCATGTCGGCGATCTGCTTCATATCGTAATGTTTGCTGCCCTTGAAAAGCATGTGTTCGATCAAATGGTGGATGCCGTTGGTTGCAGTGCTTTCGGCGCGGCTGCCGCTTTTTAGCGTATAACTGAGCGCGAATGAAGGGAATTCGGGAAATTTTTCCGAGATGATGGTCAGTCCGCAGGGCAACACTGTTTTTTGGACCATAGTCGTTATTCTCCTTGGTAATTTGCCTGATTATAACAGTAAAAACCGGTTTGGCCAAACCGAAGCCTTAAAAAACTCACCCCCAGCCTATTAGTCCTTGAAAAATTCCTCAAAAACCCGGATCATGTGCAAATGATCGGCAGTACCGGACAGCACAAATTGTCCGGACACGTAGGCGGTAGTCACACTATGGTTTCAGCAAGTTTGTAAGTCGCTGAAACCATCTAGTGTGACTATACCAACACTAGATGTTTTTGGCGGCTTACCGTTATTGCCAAAAACATAGTGTTGGTAATCTAATTTGTCTGTCCAACACCCTCGTTTTTTGTTAATCTTTGAAAAATTCCTCAAAAACCCGGATCATGTGCAAATGATCGGCAGTACCGGACA
>JBAXOR010000337.1:0-1618 GCA_037133155.1 Chrysiogenales bacterium
CGGCCGACAAACCCTTGCCTTCGACATCGGCCAGGACCAGCGGCTGGATGTTTTTTTTCTTTTTAAAAAAATCATAATAATCGCCGCCAACCTCCTGGATGGTTTCGTATATTACCGATATATCATAGTTCTCAAGCTGCGGCAGTTCCTGCGGCAGCAGCGAAAGCTGGATGTCACGGGCGATTTTCATCTCGTATTCCAGTTTTTTTTTCTCGAAAATCTGGGCCAGGTAATGGATATTATCCAGTTCGATGAGCATGAAGCGTGAGAGGATATAGGCGAACTCGAAATCATCCTGTTCCATCTCGCGCTGATTGAACTTGCGGCCCAGGCCCAGGACAATGGTTCTTTTTTTGCTTTCCGAAATATTAAGCAGATAGTGAATTCGCTTGGCCAGCAACAATTCTTTTATTTTATTTAACGCCGGAGGCAAGTTTTCGACATCCAGGCTTGACTCTCCGGCCAAGGGTTTTTTGACATTTTTTTTTATGAACAGGGATTCTTCTTCACTCAAAACAAAACCGCGCTTGCGGAAAAGCGCCTGGTTCAGGTCAAAAAAAAAGGCGCGCGAAACGCCCAGCGGCGCCATGAGGGTTGAAAAAAAAATACGAATGACATGATCGATGTCAAATGAAGAGTGAATGGCGGAGGAAAGTTCGTAAATGGAATTCAGCTGCAATTTTTTGAATTTGAGTTCTTTCTGCAGCTGTTTCAGATCGTTTTCTGCCATTTGATCATTTCGCAGCAATTTTTACCATCAACAGTTCCATAAACCACTGAATCCATGATGGTTTTCATCAGTTTGACCCCCAACCCGCCCTTCTTTTTTTTCTTGATCATTCTGCCGATGTTCACTTCTTCATCGGCGATCTCCGGGGGCAGGCCGCGATAAAAAATACGGATCTTTATGCCACCGGGGGCCAGAAAATATTCGATAGTGATCTGCTGGTCACTTTCATTGCCGTAGGAATGCTTGATGACATTGGTCACCGCTTCATCGATGGCCAGGGAGATTTTCTGGGCTTCGGGCGCGGAAAAATTGAACAGGGTGGTGATGTGCCGTGTCAACTCGACCACCATCTTAAGCAGCCGAGTCTGGGAAAGGATGGTAATCGAAAAATCAGGATTTAGGGGAAACATGGCTGAATTTTTCAATGGCCACCTGTTCGTCGGCTACAAAATCATAAATCTCGGTGAAACCGACCAGATCAAAGGTTTCATACACGCGCTCGCCAAGGGAACACAACTTGATATCACCGCCCTTTTCGCGCACCTCGTCAATATAACCCATGATAATGCCCATGCCGGCCGAAGTGATATAATTCAATTCCTGGCCGTTGATTACAATTTTAAAATTACTGTCACGGATCAGGCGCACAATTTCTTTTTCAAAACGGGCAACCTGGTGGGCATCCAAGTGGCCTTTCAAATAAAGAACAGCCACGCCATTGATGATTTTGCTGCGGATCTGAAAATTTTTCATTCCTCCTCTCCAAAGAAAAACTTGATTTCATTCTGGGCCGTGGCCAATGAATCGGCGCCATGAACACTATTTTGCTGCACGGTGAGTGCGAAACGCCCGCGTAAAGTTTCTGGTTCAGCCAGTTCGGGTCGTGTG
>JBAXOR010000338.1:0-1609 GCA_037133155.1 Chrysiogenales bacterium
TCATGCGCCGCGCCCTGGCGCATCTGAAAGACGACTATAAATGAAATCATTGGAATCCGCATTGATTGCCATTTGCCGATTTTTGAAACAACAAAACATTCCCTATATGGTCATCGGCGGCATGGCGAATGCGGTCTGGGGCGAACCCAGGGCAACCCTGGATATTGACATAACCATTTGGGTCGAAGATGCAAAAATTCAAAACTTGATCCAATCACTTACGCCTGTTTTTAAGCTGCTGCCTGAAAATCCACGCGAATTTATTTCCAAAACCAGGGTTTTACCCATCGCTACTCAAACCAACACTCGAATTGATTTGCTGTTTGGCATGCTCCAATTCGAAGAAGCCGCTATTTCCCGCGCCATTGAAAAAGACATTCATGGAACCCAGGTCCGTTTTTGCACGGCGGAAGACCTGATTCTCCATAAAATCATTTCGGATCGTGAAAAGGACTTGCACGATGCCGAAAATATTATTGCCCGCCAAAAAAATAAGCTGGATATGGCTTATCTGGAACCGCGAATTAAAGAACTGGCCGAAATTTTGGAAAAACCGGAAATTTTGGAAAAATGGGAAACATGGAAGAAAAATGCCGAATAATTTCCCCAAAACATAGAAGACAGGATTGTAGCGCTGCTTCTCCACTTCTTTCATAACAGGCCTGCATAGCGGGTTGAAGAAGTTGGCAATTCACTTTTTTTTGCTGCGCGGGTGGAACTGGTCATAGACTTTTTTCACCTGCCCCTTGGCCAGATGGGTATAGATTTCAGTAGTCGCGATCGATGAATGGCCGAGCAGCATCTGCACCGAACGCAGGTCGGCTCCTTTTTCCACCAAATGGGTGGCAAATGAATGGCGCAGCACGTGGGGAGTCAGGCGACCGGCCAGGCCGATTTTTTGCCCGTAAACCTTGATTATTTTCCACAACCCCTGGCGGGTGAACATGGCCCCGGTATAATTTAAAAAAACCTGTGCCGGGTTTAACCCTTTCAGCAGGGTGGGGCGGCTTTTGTCAAAATAATTCTGAAGGCACTCACGGGCCGTAGCGCCGAAAGGCACAATCCTTTCTTTGCCGCCTTTGCCCAATATCCGTAAAAAGCTATCATCCAGATACACATCGTCCAGTTTCAACTGCACGACTTCCGAAATGCGCAGCCCGGAAGCATACATCAATTCCAGAATAGCCTTGTCCCTTTTACCGATAGCGGTATTCATGTCCGGGGTGTCCAACAAACGGAATATTTCTTCGATATCGAGATAATTGGGCAGCTTGAGCCACTTCTTGGGCAGAGCCACATTGGCCATTGGATTGAAATCAAGGCATTCATCCTTTAATAAGTAGCGGTAAAAACTTTTTAAAACCGAAATCAGATGCGCCTGGGAAGAAACAGCGCCGCCCCGGCGCCCTTCCTGTTTGACGAAATCAAGGATATCCGTTTCGTTCAAACGCAGGAAAGGCAATTTTTTTTTGCCTAAAAAAGCAAAAAATTTACTTAGCTCCTGGCGATAGGACAGGATCGTATTGGCCGCGAGCCCCCGTTCATACTCCAGATAGAGCAAAAATTGATCCAGGGGTGATCGCTGCTGAGCGGATTCGGGCATGTTCAG
>JBAXOR010000339.1:0-1597 GCA_037133155.1 Chrysiogenales bacterium
AGGATTATACGATTACTGTCAATAAAGAAAACTTTCCTTCAGGAATTACAGTTCAGGAATGGCCGGAGCAAAATGTGTTCTGAACCTCTTATTCCTCCCCACGGCGGCTATCGCGAACTGAAGTCCTACCAGATGTCTGAAATTGTTTACGATGCTACCGTGGTGTTTTGCAACCGCTTCATCAATATCAGGTCGCGCACCCATGACCAGATGGTCCAGGCGGCGCGCTCGGGCAAGCAGAATATCGCTGAAGGCAGCATGGCCTCGGGAACTTCAAAAAAGATGGAGTTGAAATTGGTGGGAGTGGCCCGGGCCAGTCTGGAAGAGCTGTTGCTTGATTATCAGGATTTTTTAAGGCAGAAGGGTCTTGCGCTCTGGCAAAAAGAAGACCCACGGGCCAAAGAAATCCGGGAGCTTTCCTGGAAGGAAAATAGGTCCTATTCGACTTATAGGACTTATTTTGAAGAAAGCTCTCCTGAAATAGCTGCCAACGCGGCGCTCTGCTTGATCCACCAGGCCAACTATTTGCTTGACCAACAATTGCGAGCTCTGGAAAAGACTTTTGTCGAAGAGGGCGGTTTCACCGAAAAGCTTTACCGGGTGCGCTCGCAAGCGCGCAACTGGCGTGATAAAAAATGAGTTACAGCGAAGACGACCTTATACCTGTTTCGGCCATTCAGCATTTACTGTTCTGTGAGCGCCAGTGCGCCCTTATTCATCTTGAGCACCTTTGGGACGAAAATGTATTGACCGCTGAAGGCCGGCAACAGCACGATCGTTGCGACGAAATGACCAGCGAAACCCGGGGTGATGTTTTGATCGCCCGCGGCCTGTATATGCAAAATCTTGAATTGGGACTGACCGGTAAAGCCGATGTGGTGGAGTTTCATCGGGAGGACCAAGCCGGGCCGGAAGTTATTTCTTTAAATGAGGCAACCGGTTTCTGGCGGCCTTTCCCGGTGGAATACAAGCATGGTAAGCCCAAAACGGGAATGTGCGATGAGGCGCAGCTCTGCGCCCAGGCCATGTGTCTTGAAGAGATGCTGAGTGTACGGATCGGGTCAGGGGCGCTTTACTATCAGAAGCCCAGGCGGCGCACTCAAGTTGAGTTCAGTGAAAGTGTGCGCCGGATCGTAAAAGATGCCTCTTTTCGGTTGCACGAACTGCTTCAAAAAGGTGTTACCCCGCCTGCTGTCAACGATAAACGCTGTGACAATTGCTCACTTAAAAATCAATGCCTCCCTAAATGTACTTCCGGAAAACATCTTGTCAATGACTACCTGTTAGCCAACTTGAAAAATATCGCTGATGGAAAAACTAAAGGTACACAGTGAAAAAACTGCTTAATACCCTTTTTGTGACCACCGATGGTGCCTATATCAAAAAAGAAGGGGAATCGGTGGTGGTCATGGCCGAAAAACAGGTCAAGCTGCGCCTGCCCATTCATAACTTGAACGGCATCATTTGTTTCGGCAGGGTTATGTGCAGTCCGGAATTGCTTGGGTTTTGCGGCGAACGTGGCGTAGCGGTCAGTTTTCTTTCTGCCAACGGGCGATTCCTGGCCCGGGTGCAGGGTATGACTTCGGGAAATGTGCTG
>JBAXOR010000340.1:0-1586 GCA_037133155.1 Chrysiogenales bacterium
AACGAACTGCAGCGAACGGGGGTCTTCCTGACCGTCGTCGCGGTTGCAGCCTGCCGAGAGCCCGCAGGCCAGCATGACCAGGACGATGACCTTGCCATAAAACAGAATCTTCCTGCTAATCATATTTTCTCCTGAGTTGTTTTTTGCCTGCCTGGAGCCTTTACACGCAAATTTTAATACAAATAGATGCTTAGGCAATGAAGAAAAACTACTTTTATTGAAAACATTACTTTTTTCCCAAAGAAAGTCGAACAGAGTTTTCCTTCATTCAGGAGACCTGTCTCCGGTTGGATCGTCTCACCCCTTGGCCAGATTCTTGAAAAAAGCCACCAATTGGGCGCGGTTTTTTATATCCAATTTCCGGTAAATGCTGTAGATGTGATTTCTGACCGTACTTTCTGCGAGGAAGAGTTTGCTTTCGATCTCTTTGTTGCTTTTCCCGGCCAGAATAAACAGGATGATCTCCTGTTCCCGGGCCGAGAGCCCGAATTGATCGCCGTATTTGCTCAACTCGGCTGCGGTTTTCAATTTGCCCGCCAATCGTTTGCAACGGGTTTTATACACCACCCAGCCACTGCCCACGAACAACGCCGCCAGAAGCGCCGCGAACCACCAGGTGCGCCAGAAAGGCGGCGACACCACGATGCGCAGTGAGGTGCCGGTTTCATTCCAGATGCCGTCATTATTGGAGCCCTTGATACGGAAGACATATTTCCCAGGTTTCAGGTTGGTAAGCGTCAGGTTATGGGTGTGGCCGAGATCGATCCAGTCCTTGTTCATGCCGTCGATCCGGTACGCATACCGGTTGGCGGCGGGATTATTGAAACTCAAAGCAGCGAATTCAATAGTGAGCAGGGTGTCTCGATATGATAAATCAAGTTGTTGTCCAGGCATAATATCGCCAGGCAGGGAGTAATCCCGGGGATAGACCTTGACCTCGGTGATAACCACCGGGGGAATGACGGTGTTGTCCTTGATTTTGGCCGGGTCGAACATATTGAAACCTTTGATCCCGCCGAAAAACATGGTGCCGTCGCGGCTTTTCAGGAATGCCCCATTATTAAATTCCAGGTCCTGGATGCCATGGGCCGGGCCGTAGCCCTTAAAGGTACCGTTGCGGGGATCGAAGCGACAAAGACCACGATTGGAACTGAGCCAAAGCTTGCCGGCGCTGTCTTCCATGATACCATAAACCCAGTTGTTGGGCAGCCCGTTGCGCTCCGAAAAATTGCTGAAGGTCCGGCTGGCCGGGTCGAAACGATCCAGACCAGAACCGGTGCCCAGCCAAAGGATTCCCTGGCGGTCTTCCAGGATCGACAAAACAGTGTCGCTGCTGATGCTGTTGGCCGGTCCCGGCTTCTTCTTGAAAACCCTGAATGCCGCCGGCCGTCCCCGGGCTTCCTTGCCCAGCAGCAATTGGTTCAATCCCCCGCCCTGAGTGCCGATCCAGATGATCTGGCGGCTATCCTGGAATATGAAATTGATAAAATTGTCACTCAAGGAATCGGGATCCAGGGGATTATTTAGGAAATGTTCAAATGTCTTTGTGATTTCATGCAACAGACTGAGGCCAAAAAAAGTTCCGA
>JBAXOR010000341.1:0-1573 GCA_037133155.1 Chrysiogenales bacterium
TTTCATCGTTCGAACCAAATACTGAACCAAAAGAGGTGAATCAATGAATTGTTTTAAGAATGTCTTGAAAATAACCTTGGTCGTAGCCGCCATTATTCTGTTTTTTCCTAATTACGCTTATTCCTATATTGATCCAGGCACCGGCAGTTACATTATCCAGATTGTCATCGCCGCTTTTGTAGCCGTATCGTTCATGGTCAAGATTTACTGGCTCAAAATCAAAAATTTTGTCGGCCGGCTGTTTTCCAAAAAAGAACAATGATGGCAACGGACGGACTGGTAGCTGGATCTTTCCGGGATCCCAGCGGTTTTTTGTTTTGGCACGAAGGCCAGTTGTACCGCCAGGTAAATCAATTGTACCGCGAACATTATGATCTGCTGATCGCTTCCGGGCTTTATCAAAAATTGAGTGAAGACCGATTCATGATTAAACACGAAGAATGCCGCCCAGAACTTTCACGCACTCCTGATGCGTATAAAATAATCCAACCGCTTCTGGTACCCTTTATTTCCTATCCCTACGAATGGTCATTCAGCCAGCTCAAGGACGCGGCCCTGCTGACCCTGAAAATCCAGAAAATTGCCCTGGAACACGGTATGTCATTAAAAGATGCCAGCGCTTATAACATTCAATTTGTACAGGGAAGACCGTTATTGATTGATACCTTGTCATTTGAAAACTACGCTGCCGGCCGTCCCTGGATCGCTTACCGCCAGTTCTGCCAGCATTTTTTGGCGCCACTGGCCCTGATGGCCCATAGTGATATCCGCCTCAATCAACTGTCCCGTATTTTCCTGGACGGCATCCCCCTGGACCTGGCCAGCAGCCTGCTGCCAGTCGGAACACGCTTCAAGTTTTCCCTCCTTTCACATATCCATCTTCATGCCCGTTCACAGAAACATTACCAGGACAAACCGGTTAAAACCTCGGTGAGCAAAATGAGCCGCTTTTCATTTATGGCCCTGATCGACAGTTTGCAATCGGCCGTCGCCGGTCTGCGCTGGCAGCCCCGGGGAACTGAATGGGCCGAGTATTACGATAATACCAATTATTCTGATACTGCCATAGAATTTAAACGAAAATGCGTGGATGATTTTTTAAAGATGCTTAATCCGCGCCATGTCTGGGACATCGGGGCCAACAGCGGATTGTTCAGCCGCCTGGCTTCGGCCCGCAATATTCCCACCGTCTCTTTGGACATCGATCCGGCCGCGGTGGAAAAGAATTACCGCCAGTGTCGCCAGGAAAAGAATCTCTTTCTTTTACCGCTGGTTGGAGATATTACCAATCCCAGCTCCGGCATCGGCTGGGGGAACAACGAAAGGATGTCTTTGCTGGAACGCGGGCCGGTCGATACCATCCTGGCCCTGGCCCTGGTCCATCACCTGGCCATTTCCAACAACCTGCCCTTTGCCAATATCGCCGCTTTGTTCAGCGGTCTTTGCCAAACCTTGATTGTTGAATTCATCCCCAAGGACGATTCCCAGGTGCAGCGCCTGCTGGCTACCCGCGAAGATTTTTTCCCCGATTACCACGCGAAAGGGTTCGAGCAAGAATTTACCCGTTTTTTTT
>JBAXOR010000342.1:0-1566 GCA_037133155.1 Chrysiogenales bacterium
GCCGAGAGGGCCAGCGTTTTTTTCATTACAGCGATTATATCATATTATCAGTGGAATTCCAGCCAGAAAAAAGTGGTGCCTGGACCAGCCTTTGATTCCAATCCCAGGTGCACCAGCTTTTTTCCCCCCAGGGAAAATTTTTTCAATGCCCGCAGGGAAACTTTGATCCGGCTTTCCCTGGCCTGATTTTCCGCGAGCAGGATTTGCCTGCCGTTTTTAACCTGCAAGGTGACTTGATTGCTATTCAGCAAGCGCAGATCCAACCGTTCGGCGGCGCTGCCATTTAGATCGAAAAACAGATCATAATCCTGGCCAGCCAGAATTCTGAAGCCGCCCAGTTCCTTGCGGAAAATAAAATTTTTAGAGTTATTGTAAAAAGAGAGCCCAGCCACGGTGTAGCGAGTCTGTAGATGAACGTGCGGGATAAAACAGATGAAAAATAGCAGCGGCAGGAACAAGGCGGGGAAAATAAAACGGGCCGGTTTGGCAATTGCCCGCCACGCTATGCGGCCATAAAAAAACACGAGCACAATGGCCAGTACTGCCAACCAGATCCAGTTGGGCAGGTAATCGGCGTTTGGTTTTTTCAGAAAGGAAGGGAAAACAGTGGTCAGCTTGTTGGCCGAACTTCCCAAAAACAGCAACAAAGAGGATGCACGCTGACTGACTTCCCTGGTCACCGGTTGGTATAGGAAAAGGGGATAGTAAAAAAGCCAGACCGTGACAAAGGAAGTCAGGCCGGCCAGGAACCTGAACACGGTCTTCCCTGTTTCGCCTGCCTGCCGATAATAGGCAATTAAAAAAACAGCCATGATCCAGAGACCAAAAAGGGTAGGCCGCGCCGCCGGTGAATAGCCGCCGCGTACGGTGGTATAAGCATGGAACAGGATATAGGAAAGAAAAATCGCGGTCAACAGCGAAAAATCCCTGATTTTGTTCCTGATATCTTTTTTAAAAACCAGAAACAGCATTAAAAAAACCGGGGCATAAACCAGCAAGCCGTCGCGCTGGTCCAGGAAAAAGGAGAGCAAAGTTTCTATTTTCGCTCCCAGGGGAATGGAGAAAAAATTTTTTTCCGGAGAAATGATGGTGGGGTTGAAAGAACCATATAGTATTTTGCTGTAAAGTCCCAGCAGCGAAGCGCTGATCGCCGGCGGCATCAAGAAATGGGTCAGATCCCTTATTTTCTCTAATTTACTGCCGCTGCGGCGCCAAATTTCAGCCATGACAAAGAGGGCTAAAATGAGCATCGGAATAACATATTTAAAGTGAAACCAGGGAATACCGGCCAGTAACAATCCGGGCAGAAAAAATTTCTTTCCCTCTGGGACAGACAAATCAGATCCTCCCCCTGCGGGGATTGTCTCACTAGATGATTCCAACGATTTACATGACTGGTTGGAATCATAGTGAGAGCAACCTGCGGGGTCGGATGATTTGTGCTGCTCGTTCGGGACAGACAAATCAGATCCTCCCCCTGCGGGGTCGGATGATTTGTGCTGCTCGTTCGAGACAGACAAATCAGATCCTCCCCCTGCGGGGTCGGATGATTTGTGCTGCTCGTTC
>JBAXOR010000343.1:0-1565 GCA_037133155.1 Chrysiogenales bacterium
CGGATTCATGGAAAATTACCGTTGCCTGGCCGAGACTTTCCGCCAGGCGGTTTTTAACTTTAATGCCCTGCTGAACGGCAGCAGCGAACCTGACTCCGAGGCTCTTGATTAATAAAACCAGCTGTTTCCAAACTTCAGACGATCCGGGCCTGAAAACGTTCCAGAAATTCCTGTTCGGAATAGATGCGTTTCATGCCGAACTGGTGGTTGGAGCTGGCTGAAAACTCCTTGATCCTGGCGGCGATGAAATCCAGGTTGGTTTCCGGATCATTGCCGGCGTTGCAGATGTAAATCATGCGCAGCAGGTCGATTTGGCTGCTGAGTTCGTCGGCCAAAGCTTTTTTCTTTTCCGCCAGGGGCGCCTGTTTTTTTTCTAAACCGCACATGGCGCGCAGGTAGGCGTCGCTAGCCAAGGACTTTTCCGGCGCTTGCTTTTTTTTGTAATGGCGGCCAACCAGGTAAGGGCGGCCGGTTTCGCTCGAATTTTTGATTTCATCATTTTCCACAAGCCAGCCCAGGTTGTGAAAGCTCACCTTGCCGGAAACGTCGCGAAAAATGTTTTCCACGAGAGGCTTGATGGTGTTTTCAACCGATTCGGCCACGCTGTTGAACTTGTTCAGGACAAAATATATTTTGAAATTTTCCACGTAATAACGGAAAACGCGGATAAAATTATCCTGGGGAAACTGCGCTGTTGCTTCATTGATGAAATCATCGAGGTTTTTCCCTTCATGGTCCAGGTCGTGCTGCAGAAAATCAAGCAGGCGTTGAAAAAGCGGTGCCGGCTGGCCGCCGGCCGGGAAAAACTTGTCCCGCACCAGAGGTGCAGCCAGCATGATATTCAACATGCGGAACAGGATGGCCTTGGCCATTTCGGCCGCTGCCATGGTAGCGGCCCGCATCTCGGGCGTGAACAGGATGATGCCGCTGTTGGAAATCGGTAAAAAATCCAGAACATTGGTATCCATTCCGGCCTTCAAATCAATGATCACGTAATCGGCCCGCAGCGAATTGATGCCCTGGATCAATTTATTCTTGGTCTCGGGACTGAAATTGACTATATCATGGACGAATCCGCGCGGTGAGGCGATGAAGCTGAAATTGGCAAAGGCCCGGTCCGGGTCCATAGTCAACGGCAAGGTTTGCCGGCATTCTTGCAAAGGGCTGCCTTTTTTCAGGAAATGAAAGAGGTCTTTGTTCACAGGCACATCCAGGAAATTTCTAAGGCTGGAGGTGCCGGTATCCAGGTCCATGAGCACGGTCTGTCTGGTTTTGGCTAACGACAAGGCAAGATTCAGGGCAAAGGTTGTTTTGCCCACGCCGCCTTTTCCCGAAGCGATAGGCAGGATTCTCATGGTTAGATGCCGCTGTTTAAAACTACTACGGCTGGGTCGGCCATGATTTTTCGGACCACCAGGGTCATGGTCAGCGCCTCATTGCTGCTGAAATATTCGCTGTGTCCGTTAGCGGGACCGGGATTGAGCCGGCCGCGCAGAACCAGCCGGCGCCACAATTGCCGGGCTACGGGTTCGGCGGTATCGATCACTTCGACCAGCGGACCGCAG
>JBAXOR010000344.1:0-1544 GCA_037133155.1 Chrysiogenales bacterium
TGCGAGGGTGTCATTTTTTTTGTAAGTTAAAAAACTGTTTCCAATAGGAGGCGTTGTGAAAAAAAATATAATTATGGTGTTGCTTTTCATCCTGGTGTTGGGCGGCGCGTTGCTGGCCAGGGAAAAAACGGTTTTGAAAGTGAAGGTTCCGGCGGCGAATGTCCGTTCCGAGCCCGACGCCTCGGCTGCGATCATCGCCAAGGTGACGATCGGCACCGTGTTGGAAATCTCTGGCAAGGAAGGAGTCTGGTTTGAAGTGACCGTGAATGATCAGTCCGGAAAAAAAGTCACCGGCTATATCCATAACACGGTGGTCGAAGTGATCGGTGAGGATGAAGAGGAAGCAGAAGTAAAACCTCGCGCCGCCGTGCGCCGGGCAGCCTCCCGTGCCCCCGCGGCCAAGCAATTTGCCGGCGGCGGCGTCAAAGTGATGGGCGGCTTGTCCATGAGCAACCTGAATGTTTCCGAAACCATCCCCGCGACTGCAAAAAAATCATCGAAAATGGGATTCATGGGCGGCCTGGGATATGAAAGCGGCGGCATGATCGCTTTTGAGCTGGATATGCTTTATAGTCCGGGCGGAGCGGTTATAAAGGCCACTGACCCCACTATCAAAGAAAAATACGAGTTTTCAGGCACGGCCATCACCCTGCCGATCATGCTCAAAGTGCGTTTCCTGGCAGGCACGACTCCGTATATTTTGGCCGGGGGCGAGGTCGGTTATCTCCTGAACCAGAAAATCGTAATGACGGCAGCCGACGGCACCTCCACTGAATATGACGCTTTGGACCATGTCAATCGTCTTCTTTATGGCCTGATTTTCGGCGGCGGCGTCGAATTGCAGGCCGGAGGCATGAATTTGTTCTTTGAAGCCCGCTACCGGCTTGGCCTTTCAAATTTATTCAAGGATCCTGAACCGGGCTCATACATAAAACCGACGGCTTTGATGTTTTTGCTGGGAGTCAAGTTCTAAGCCAAAAGCAGGAAAACGTTTTTTTTGCAGTTGATTAGTGCTTTTTGTCGACAAAAAAAGTTCAGCGTCCCAAAGACAATCCGGCGGATAGATATGTGCCCGATGACAAATTCAATTCGATAAACAGGCGGGTGCTTTGGCTCAGCCGGTAATGCAAGGAAACAGCTAATGAGGGGAACAGGATCAGGGCCGGAATGGCGCTGCTTCCAGTGCGCAGTTGGGAGATGGTTTTGGCTTCGGTTTCAGTTAATTCCACGCTGCCCAGAATGGAATCGACCGTGGCCGTCAGCGGCAGGTATAAATCGCCGTTGAAAGGCATCAAGGCCAAGCCAAAACTGGCAAAGGTGCTGATGCGCCGTCCCTGGCTGATCCGCCAGCGTCCCTGGGCCGTTAGCATGATGGTGCGTAAATTGACACGGCCGTCGCCCCGGGTGCTGATATGGGCGATGGGGATATCTAAAAGGTAAAAGTCCTGTTCGGCGCTCAACTTGAAAGGCAGGGTAAAATTGAGATAACTCGCCGAGACGCCCAGGGCGAATTTTTCCGCGGCCAGATTGTGCCAGCCGGAAAC
>JBAXOR010000345.1:0-1544 GCA_037133155.1 Chrysiogenales bacterium
AAAAGCACCTGGAACGGCAGGAAGGCGATGTCCCCCAAAAGGTAGATAAATATATGCCGGGTATCCTTAAAAATCAGGAAATGCAATAAATAGAGCCCGCCGGACAGCAGCAACAGGGCGGCCGACAGCAGTAGCTGCCATTTAAATTTTTTCATGACCATTCTCCAGTGAAAAATCATGGTAGCATAACCGCCGGGGCCAGGCAAGAATATCCATGGGTGAATCCCCCCGCCTTCGGCACCCCCCGTTAATTGGACAAGAACCAAAAAAAAGGGGTTCAACAAGACCTTGCTTGATCTTTTTGTTGAACCCCTAATTGGGATTGTTTCGCGTTACTACATCCTCACTCAAACCAGATTTTTACGGTTTCACCATGGTCTTCGACTTCGACCAGCGCCATCGGGCCTGCCTTTTTCAGCTCATTCCAGATTTTCTTGATATCAATCCGGCAGCCATGTTCAACCTCGAACTTCTCTTCCGGGCAGGCGTTGATCATCATCTCCACCAGGGAAATGGGCAGGGAAATTTTCACTTTTTCCTTGCTCCCGTCCTTGCCGGTCACCACGATCTTGAACCACTGCACGCTATTCTGGCCTGTCGCGGAAGTTTCCGAACTTTTGACGGCATTTTTGATTACCTTGTAATCATCGGCCGTAGAGGCAAAAAGCCCGGTCACCACAACGAAACCAAACAGTAAAACAGCCAACCATACAGTAATTTTTTTCATTATATCCTCCTTGAAATATTTTCATTCGACCCAGATTTGAATCACACTGTCTTTGTCGCGGATATCAATCTTCATGCCCTTAGCGGTCAACTGGGTCAGGATTTCGTCCAGGTTGTGGCCCTGCTTTTGCAGCGACCGCTTTTGTTCCTGGCTCAGGGATTTCAGAGCCAGGTCGGCCAAGGCCAATGGAATATTAAGTGACACTTCCGCTTCCGATTTGTTTTTTTCAAATATGCGGATCTTGAGCATTTTACCAGCCCAATCTTTATTTTGCCGATCCATGCCCTTGAGCCGGGCGGGATCGATGCGCATGACCGCGATTTTGGCCCGGTCGCGCAATTCTTCATCTTTTTCCATATCCAGGATGGTTTGCAACACCGGCAAGGCCCGGGCGGCGATCTTGCGGTCAGGCAGGTAGCTCAGCTTGAAGGCGGCATAATACGAAACCACTTTATTTTCCTGCTCCAGCCGCTCCAGTATTTTCTGCAGGTAACTTTTTTCTCCGTCCTGGTAGAGCCCGGCGGCCAAATCAATAATGGAAATTTGCGCTTCTTCGGCCAGGTTGCTGCTTGCCGAGGTTTTAACAAACTTCTCATAACTTTCCAGGGCTTGTTTTTTTACCCATAATTCTTCCTGGCATTTGCCGCGATAAAAAAGTGCCGCTGTATAATACCGGCTTTCCGCATGTTTATCGATGACTTCATTTAACTGCCGTAAGGCGGCAGCCCACTGCTTGTCAAAAACCAACACCTTGGCTTTTTCAAAAATATTTTGGTCGGCCTGTGCTGCCAAAACGCCCGAAAAAAACCAGATCAGT
>JBAXOR010000346.1:0-1542 GCA_037133155.1 Chrysiogenales bacterium
TCCAATTCTTCGCACCTTGATCTCCTTTGCCTTTTGATGGGGTCTTTTTTACATAATTATTCAATCCAACTCAACTAATTATCATGGCTGGCCTGATCGGCATGGGTAGGGAAAGACCATAAAGAATCGCCGAAGTCAAGGACAAATGAAGAAGGCCCGGATCATAGGGTCGCTCCCGGGAGATCCGATAAGTTGGCCTATTTCAACCGTTTTTTCGCCCGGAAGACCTTGTAACGGGCGTTTTCTTCCCGGTCCATGCACATGATGTCCGCATACCGCGACCATGGCGGGCAGGTCTCGGCTCATGAAGAAGATCAGCGACGCCTTCGCCCTGCAAACACGTTGACAATCCTTATCCTATCATATACTTTCCCCGCATGGAGCAATTCCTTGCCTCGCACGGCTACCCTGCCTTGTTCGGCCTGAGCTTCCTCGCCTCAACCCTGATCCCCTTGGGTTCGGAGTGGCTTTTGGCAGTGATGCTCATGAACCATCACGATCCGGTTATGACCGTGGCCGTGGCTACCCTCGGAAACACACTGGGGGCTTTGAGCACCTGGGCAATCGGCATGGTCGGAGGTCCATTTCTGAGACGTCGGATCCTACGGATCGATGCGGCGGCGGAAGAATCGGCCAAACGTTTTTATCGACGGTACGGGGTCTGGTCGCTCTTCTTTTCCTGGCTGCCGTTCATCGGCGATCCCCTCTGCCTGGCGGGCGGCATCTTCAAAGTCGGGTTTGGCCGTTTTTCCCTGTTTGTCTTTATCGGCAAGCTGGCCCGCTATGCGGCAGTGGCCTGGATGACGCTGGAGGGGATGCAGATGCTCAAGAGTTGGTAGGTAATCCGATATCGCACTCTCCGCTGAACCCTGGCGGCATATCAGAATCGTGCAGGATATCGTCAAACCTTTCACTCTTTACCGTGACTGCACAGGTTAGAAGAAAAGCAAATGAAATGGCGGTTGCTGAATCATGCAAGAAAAAATAATAGAGGCCATGTGTCGGGCGGATTTTTATCCTGACCGGCCAAAAACGGTTGAACTGATCAAAACGCACATCTCCCTGGTATTTATTGCCGGTGATTTTGTCTATAAAGTAAAAAAGCCTGTCTCTTTCGGTTTTCTTGATTTTTCCACTTTGGCAAAAAGACAATTCTATTGCGAGGAGGAGCTGCGGTTAAACAGGCGGCTGGCGGCTGATTTCTATCTTGCCGTGGCCGCGATCTATGAAGATGAAAAAGGAAATTTAACCCTTACGCCAACTCATCATATCGTTGAGTATGCCGTACTGATGAAAAAACTGCCGGAAGACAAGATGCTCAAATCACTGCTGGCCAAAGGTCAAGCGCCGGACAAAATATTTGAAGATCTGGGGAAAAAGATTGCCGATTTTCACGCGCGGGCGGCTACCAGCGAGCACATAAGCCAAATGGGGTTACCCGAAATGATCAGCAAAAGCCACGAAGAAAATTTTTCTGAAATGGCAGGCTGTGTGGATGTGACGATACCGGCTGATCAATATGAATTCATCAAGAAATACGAC
>JBAXOR010000347.1:0-1535 GCA_037133155.1 Chrysiogenales bacterium
GACGTTGCAGCCTTGCAGCTTGCGCTCGTGAATATGGCGCTTCCCGGTCGGGCCAAAAAAAACCACGCCCAGGGCCATAATGGCGGCGACTACGGCCAGGGAAAAAATCGGGCGGCGCCAAAGAGTTCGGCGTCGTCGCGCTGGCTGGGAGTTGTTTTTCGCTGAAGCGGCCATCCAGCCGATTATAGTCCAATTGGCCGGGTGTGTCAACCACCATGCCGGCGCGTTTTCTTCGTTAAGCGAATGCGGACTTTCAAATGATGCGCTTTTTCAGTGCCGGCCAGCCACGGTCCTGGCACGCGGTCCAGATGTCCAGATGTCTTGCTAAAGGGAATCTTGCATGTTATAATAACTTCTTTTTATTGGCCCATTGCGAGGAAATGATGAAAAAAACGCTTCTGCTATTCGTCGTTTTGATTTTCTCCCTCTCTTTACCTGCAGTTTCTGAAAAGGAACTCATAAAAAAACTTCCGCCCCGGTTCCGGACCTGGCTCAGTGAAGAGGTTGTTTACATCATCGCCGCCAAGGAAAAAGAAGTATTTCTGCAGCTGGTGTCGGACCTGGAGCGTGATGCTTTCATCAAGGCTTTTTGGCGGCAGCGGGATCCCAATCCCAACACCCCTGAAAATGAATTCCAGATCGAACATTACCGGCGCATAAAGTATGCCAACAACTGGTTCGGCAAGGAATCCCCCGCCCCGGGCTGGAAATCCGACCAGGGCCGGATCTATATCGTGCTGGGCGAGCCCAAATCAATAGACAGGATCGAGAACAAGACCGAGCTGCGCAACATCGTCACCTGGTATTACCAGGGGCTGGGGGAGTATGGGCTGCCCAATGCCTTCAATGTCCTTTTTTTCAAAAGGGACTTTACCGGCGATTACGAGTTGTATTCGCCCGTCCGTTTCGGTCCCCAATACCTGATGGTTGACTATGACGGCGATATGACCGACTACCAGACCGCCTACGTGGCGCTGCAGAATATCGAACCCGCCATCGCCGAGCTGTCCCTGAACCTGATCCCCGGGGAAAGTTCGGGATATTCACCATCCATGTCGTCCGAATTGCTCATTACCAGCAAAATTCCCACCGCACCCGTCAAGAAGGTCAATACCCAATATGCGGAAAAGATGCTGCGCTACAAAGACATGGTGGAAATTGACTACACGGCCAACTTCATAGAAAGTTCCAAAGTGGTCATTGTTGTTCGCCACCCGGCCGCCGGCAGTTATTTTGTCCACTACCTGATCGAACCCAAAAAATTGTCCATCGAACAGTACAATGATAAATTCTATACCACGCTGGAAATCTACGGCAATGTGTCCGATACGCAGAACCGCTCCGTCTTTCAGTTCAATAAATCGATTCCCATCGAATTTGATGAAACGCAGATGGGAAAAATAAAAGACAAACTTTTCAGCTTTCAGGACATGTTCCCTTTGATCCCCGGGAAATATAAAATGACCATCCTGCTGAAAAACACCGTTTCCCGGGAATTCACTTCCATCGAAAGCGATATCGAAATCCCTGAAAAC
>JBAXOR010000348.1:0-1523 GCA_037133155.1 Chrysiogenales bacterium
CCCAGGGCGAATACAAGGAAAAAAAGTACAGCCCCTGTCAGTATCCCGAAGACATTTCTCCTTTCAAAGCGAAACGGCTGTCGCTGGACTGGAAACTTGAGCGCTTCACCATCAGCGGCGGCCGCCAGGAAGTGACCGCCGGACTGGGTCTCGGCCTGGATGATTTTTTTGACGGCCTCCGTATCGCTTTTGCGGGTAAAAACCTGCGGGCCGAAATGGGCGCCTTGGTCCTGGCCCGGTCGGTCGCCCGTGAGGCATTCTCCTGCCAGACCTGCTTCTTTTTTGAATATACCGCCAGCTGGAAAAATCTGAAACAATCGGCTTGGGGAGATGACAAACTGATTTTTGCCGACCTGACCTGGAAATTTGGCGGCCATTCCCTGGGTCTGCTCTACCTCAAGAGCATTGCCCGTGATGACATGTTCGACTTTCAGCAGCTTGACGTCCATGGCATGATCAAGCTGCCTCTGGCATTCAAACTGCAATTGGAGGTTTCCGGACAGCGTTTTGACCATAACGGAGAGTTCGCTTACGGGCACATTTTGGAACTGGGCCGCCGATTCCCGATAAAAGGTCTTGGCACTTTTGAAATGAAACTGAAACACTTGTACGGTTCGGCCTCCGGCAATGTGCTGTTTACTCCGCTCTACGGCAATGCCAGTTTTGGCGAGCGGATGCATTACGGCGTTCGCCAGGGCAGTGTATGGGGCAACACCCTTAAATTTCAGCCGGACTCAGCCAAAAGACTGGAGCTCAATCTGCAATACTATCAAAACGATTCCGGTTTTTTCAATGATATCTTCAGCCGCGAATGGGACGCCGGACTCCACTACGCCATCGATAAAAATAAACGTTATCAACTGTATATCAATTACGCCCGGACCAGCGGCCTGACCGCTACCATCAATCAGATCGCCGCTGAAATACGCATCGTTTTTTAATGGAGGATAAAATGAAAAAAATGATCATTGTCTTTGCTGTGATTCTCATGTTGGGCTTCAGCCCGCTTGCCGCGTGCATCATCGAGATAACGCCCACCAACAACCAGGTAAAAATCGGCGACCAGATGCCGGTGACGGTCATTCTCAAGTATGAACATCGCCGCTGTGTGATCGAGCTCAAGGATACCCAAGTCAAGGGCTCCGGCCTGGAAATTATCGAAAAAAGTGACTGGCAGACCATAAGTTCCGGCGTTTACAGCCTGAAAATGACAGTGCTCATCAAAAACGCCAAAGCCGCACTGGCCGTAATTCGTGAATGCGATAAAAAGGGGATTTCCGAGGAAATTCTTAAGTTCAAGGTCATTTAAGCCGGATCAGCAATGGCCAAAAAGACCAGATTGATCGTCATTGCCGCCCTTTTCGGTGTGGCGCTGATCATACAGATAAACAGCGCCGGGATCGCAGCCATCCCGCTCAAGGTCTGGATATTGGCTGGAGGATTGGCTGTTGCGGCAGTGGCGGCTCGGCTGCGCCTCTTATGGTTGCGCTCCATGCTGTTGATCGCATCGATAGCTTATTTCG
>JBAXOR010000349.1:0-1503 GCA_037133155.1 Chrysiogenales bacterium
AACCCAGGCGAAAGATCTCTCGTTCCTGGATGACGGGTAGCAGCTTGATCTGGGTTTCCATTGGTAAATCGCCGATCTCATCGAGAAATATCGTGCCGCCATCGGCTTCCTCGAACCTCCCGGTCCTGCTCCTGTCGGCCCCGGTGAAGGCGCCTTTTTCATGGCCGAACAGTTCGGCTTCGATGAGGGCGGCCGGCAGGGAAGCCAAGTTGACTTTGACGAATGGACCGTTCTTCCTGGCCGAAGCGTAATGGATGATGTTGGCCAGGACTTCCTTGCCGGTGCCGTTTTCGCCCCTGATAAGGATCGTCGCTTCGGAAGCGGCCACGCGCATCGCCAGATTGATTGTTTCAGCCATTATTTCCGAGCGATAAATAAAATTTTCTGACGAAAACCGGCCCTGCAATTTTTCCAGCAAGCGGATGTTTTCCCGGGCTAGGAGCGTTTTTCCCAAGGCCTCATGGATCAGGTGCAGCAGGATATCCAATTCAAAGGGTTTGGTGATATAGTAGAAAACCCCCAGTTTGAGCAGCCTGACCGCCAGGTCCACTTCCCCGAAAGCGGTCATGATGATGACCGGGATCAAGGGGTTGATCTCTTTCAGATTGCGGAAAACCTGTTCCCCGTCCATTCCCGGCAATTTGAAGTCCAGGAGGACGACTTCCGGAGTGTGGGCCAGGAATTGCGCTACGCCGTCCTCACCGGTGGCTGAAATGCTTACCGCATACCCTTTCTTGGTGAAGAATTTTTCCAGGGTGCGGGCTGCCCCTTCCTCGTCCTCAATGATCAGCAACTGACTTTTGGCAACCATGGCTTGATTCTATCACAAAAAAATCCTGAATTCCGCACCGTGGCCTTCTGCGTTTTCCACTTCGATCCGGCCGCCCAGTTGCAGCACCATTTTTTTGGTCAAAGCCAGCCCGATGCCGCTGCCGCTGGCCTTGAATGTCACAAAGGGATCAAAAATATATTTCACATGTTCTTGGCTGATCCCCGGTCCGTTATCCTTTATGGAAAAAACAATTTTGTCTTTTTGCGCCTCGACCGCGATGGCAACGCGGCTGGCTCCGGCTTCGGCAGCGTTATTGACCACATTTGCGATAATCTGGGTTAGCAGGCTCCTGTCGGTGTTGATTTTCATTTGTGCTTCATGACGGCTGGAAATTTCAGGCCGGACAGTCATTCCCGCCCAAACGGTCCGCATGTCCACAAAAAATTGCTGCAGATCGATTTCTTCCCGGCGCACCGGGATGGCCCGGTTTAAGCTGGAAAAGCGCTCGATGATCCCCTGGATGCGCTTGATCTCCTTCTTGAGAGAGTCGCTGTGAAAGACGGTTTCCTGGTTGGCATGGTCGAGCAATGGTTCAAGCATCTGGTAACTGAGGTACAACGAATTCAGCGGGTTCCTGATTTCATGGTTGATGCCGGCCGTGATCAATGATATTTCCTGCAATTTTTCCTTTTGATTGGTAACTGTATCTATTCATCCCCATGTTCGCGTAT